>NZ_JBIVAX010000058.1:0-42318 GCF_044745805.1 Kitasatospora sp. NPDC086801 | reverse complement strand
CCCACTGGAGACGTCGTCATCAAGCCCGTTCCCAGGCCAGTCACTACAGACGCCAAGCCGCGACCCAAGCATGATCGTGATCTACAGCTGGAGTATTAGACTGCGGGACGCGCTTACGGTGAGGGGATGGCCACGATGGATCTACGCGCCGAGATCCGGGAGTTCCTCAGTTCGCGTCGCGCCCGCATCACACCCGCGCAGGCGGGCCTGCCCGCTTACGGCGGCAACCGTCGGGTCAAAGGTCTGCGCCGCGAGGAGGTGGCGCTACTGGCGGGGGTATCGGTCGACTACTACGTGCGCATGGAGCGCGGCCGCCTCGTCGGTGCCTCCGATGGCGTGCTCGACGCGTTGGCCTCCGCCCTGCGACTCGACGAGGCCGAGCGCGACCACCTGTTCCACCTCGCGCGCCAATCCACGGCGCCCAGCGGCCCACGCCGGCGTAGGCCTGCCGTGACGGTGCGCTCGACGCTGCAGCAGGTGCTCGACGCGATCTCCGGTGCGCCGGCCTGGATCGGTAACGGCCGTTTTGACGTGCTCGCCACGAACCAACTCGCTCGCGCGCTGTATTCACCGGTCCTGGCCGACTCGCGACGGCCCGCGAACACAGCGCGGTTCGTCTATCTGAACCCCGAGGCGGCCAGAGATTTCTTTGTCGACTACGACCAAATCGCCGGTGCCGTGGCCGCGAAGCTACGTATGGAAGCCGGCCGCGATCCGCACGACGAGGAGCTGATCGCCCTGGTCGGCGAACTGTCGACGTCCAGTGAGCTATTTCGGCAGCGGTGGGCATCTCAGGACGTGCGGCTGCACCGATCCGGCCGCAAGCGTGTGCACCACCCGATCGTGGGCCAGCTCGACTTGGACGTCGAGTCCCTGGAACTGCCCGCCGAACCCGGCCTGCACCTCAACGTCTACACCGCGCCCGCAGGCACACCGGCCACTGACAATCTGGCGCTCCTGGCGTCGTGGGCGGCCACCCAACAGGCGCCGGCGACCGAGCTCGAAGCACACAACGGATAGTCCAACCCCTTCAGCCGTACTGGTCAGCGGAGACAAAAATCAGTGTGGATCCGGGCTCGGTGGCGGGAAAGGGTGCCGGGGTCAGTCCCACCAGAACGACCACTGGTGGGCGGCGACGAGGCGTTCGGCGTAGGCGGTCAGGGTGCCGGTGCCCTGGAAGACGAGGTCGGGGCAGAAGGCGGTGTGCTCGGCGGCCAGCGGGAGGGCCTCGATGCCGGGGGCGCCGTCGGGGACGGCCGCGGCGGGGGCGGTGCCGGGCCAGGCGGGGCCGTAGGGGGCCAGGGCGGCGCGGAGTTCGGCGGCGTCCTCGGGGCCGGGCTGGCCCTCGGGCGCGTCCTCGTCGGTGCCGCCGAGCTGCTGCCACCAGCGGCGCAGCAGGGCGTCGGGGTCGTAGAGGGTGGGGTCGGAGACGGGGGCCGGGAAGAGTTCGCCGGACAGCCAGGGGCGGTAGTCGGCGCCGTCGCCGAGGGGGACGAGCAGCAGCGGCCACAGGCCGGACTGCGGGTGGGCGCGGTGGAGTTGCTGCCACAGGCCGGCGGGGGCGGGGGCGTCGCTGATCCACAGCAGCGGCTTCGGCCCGTCCTCGCCGCCGACCAGGCGGCCGGGCGGGAGGGTGGCGGGCAGGAGACGGGACAGGTCCGAGCTCATGCGGCCACCGTAGAGGCGGTCACTGACACGGGAGTTCGGGCGGCGGGGTTCGGACCCGCGGTGCGACGGGGGCGGTTCAGGCCCAGGGCAGGGCTGCGCGGGTGCGCCAGTACTCCGGGGCGGGTTCGGCCAGGGTGGCGAGGGCGGCCAGGTCGTCGGGGGTGGGGTGCAGGGTGGCGGCGGTGAGGTTGGAGGCGAGCTGGTCGACGGTCGCCGCGCCGGACAGGACGAGGTCGGCCCAGGGCTGGGCGGCGGCCGCGGCCAGGGCGAGGGCGTCGAGGGGCGCGCCGGTGCGGGCGGCGAGGGCGCGCAGCGCGGCGGTGTCGTCCCCGGTGGCGTTGCGCCCGGCGAGGCGGCCGTTGGCCATGCCCTCCTTGACGACGACCAGCCAGCCGGCGGCGTGGGCTTCGGCCAGGGCGGGGGCGGCGGAGGGTTCGAGCAGGTTCCAAGTGGCCTGGACGGCGGTGAACAGCGGGCGGCCGTCCACGGTGACCGCCAGGGCGGCGCGGATGGTGTCCGCCTGGGCCGGGCCGCTGGTGGACAGGCCGACCCGCACGCCCTGCCCGGCCAGGTCGGCCAGGCGGGCGTGCAGGGCGGTGTCGGTCAGGGCGGGGCTGTCGGGGGTGACGGAGTGGACCAGGTAGACGTCCAGGTGCGGGCCCAGCAGGGAGCGGGTCTCGTGGAGCTGGCGGTCGAAGACCGCCGTGGAGTGCTCCTTGACCTCGTGCGCGGCCACCCCGGTGGTCTGCCAGCCGGCCGTGTAGGTGTAGCCCCACTTACTGCCGACCGTCATCTCGGCCGCGGCCGCGGGGTGTTCGGCGAGCCACTGGGCGACGAACTCCTCGGCGCGGCCGTAGGAGCGGGCGGTGTCGAGGTAGCGCACGCCCGCGGCGTAGGCGGCGTCGAGCAGGGCGTGGGTGCGGTCGCGCAGCGCCTCGACGGTGCGTTCGGCGGGCAGGTCGCCGTCACGCCCGAGGGTGATGTAGCCGGGCCGGCCGACGGCCGCGGTGCCCAGGCCGTACCGCGCGATCGGCGGGCGGTCGGCGGCGGCTCCGGTGGCGGGGTCGGTCGGCATGGCGGGGTCTCCTCGGGCGCGACGGTGCTCACCTGGGACTTTACCGGCGGGTCGGCCGGTGGAGTCCCGCCGTCGCGTCAGCCGGCGGCGATGGTGGCCCGGATCCAGTCGGCGTAGGCGCGCACGTCGGTGTACAGGCCCGGACCTCCGGTGCAGGGGACGCCCGGGGCGCCGGGGCCGGAGGTGGTGCCGATGAGCTCCCAGCGGCCGCCGCGGCCGCGCTGGAGCTGCGGGCCGCCGGAGTCGCCGACGCAGGCCATGGCCTTCGGGGTGGGGCTGGTCGTGCACAGGCGGGTGGGGCCGGCGTAGCCGGGGGCGCAGTCGGCCACGGCGCCGCGGCGGGTGTCGAGCTCCTGGAGGCGGTCGGGGAAGACCATCTCCTCGAACTTGGGGGTGTCGACGACGGTGCCGAAGCCGAGCAGCCGGGTCGGGGTGCCGGGCGGGCCGGGGCGCTGGGCGACGGGGATGGGCCGCTGGGCGACCGGGCGGTCCAGGCGCACCAGGGCGAGGTCGTCGTAGTTGGGGCGGGTCTGGCCGTCGCCGAAGCTGAAGCCGGGGTGGACCACGGTGCGGGTGATGGCCCGGACGGTGCCGCCGCTCTTGCGGTGCGCGCTGCCGATGCGCACGATGCCGTCGAGCTTCAGTTCGTTCTCCGGGGGGCTCGTGACGCAGTGGGCGGCGGTGAGGACCCACTGGGGGTCGATCAGGGTGGCGCCGCAGGTGCCGTCGTCTATCTGCTTGGCGCTCATCGGGATCGTGGCCATGAACGGGTAGCGCTCGGTGGAGTCGTGGCCGTTGACGATCGCCTGGGCGCTTCCGGTCATGGCGGTGGCGCCCAGGGCTGCGGCGAGGGCGGCGACGGCGGTGGCGCGGGCGGCGCGGCGGCGGACGGTCTTGCGCAGGAGCACGGGTGACGGCCTTTCGGATCGGTTGGTTCGGATGCGTCCAGCCAACCCTGCGGCGCCCGTCCGGAACATCCGGGCAGCGGGCCGCCGGGCCCGGGGGTTGTCCCCCGGGCCCGGCGGCTGGCTACCAGGGGGTCGCGGCGGGCCGGGCGTTGGTGCCCGGGGCCTGCGCCGGCCGGGACGCGGGGGTGGCCGGCCGGGACACGGGAGCGGCCGCGGGCCTGGAGGCGGGGGTGGCTGCCGGCCGGGACGCGGGGGTGGGCGCGCCGAGGCCGCCGGAGGAGGAGGTGCGGATGGCCCGGGGCGCGGAGGGCGGCAGGGCGTCGACGGGGCGCGCGGCCCGGACCGGGGCGAGGACGGGGGCCGGGGCGCAGCTCTGGTCGAGGCGGACGACGAAGTTGACGTAGTCCAAGGGCTTGTCGGGCCAGTGGCAGTCGTTGCTGGTCAGCAGGCGACTGCGGACGCCGTCGCGTTCGGTGACGGGACCGGGGGTGACGCGCAGGTTCGGCTGCCAGCTGCGGCCCCACAGGTGGTGTTCCAGGCTCAGCGTCCAGCTTTCCTCGTCGATTTCCAGGGTGGCGCCGACCCGGCCGGGCAGCAGCCGGGTGCCGTAGGGGCCGCGTACCACCGCGCGCTGGTCGAAGCTGGCGTTCTTGCCGACCACGGTGATCCGCCACGCGCCGTGGAACCTGAGCATGGCCGCACTCCTGACGTCCTGGCGCGCCGTCCGGGCGGGCGCGCATCCGTCGGGGTCAACGGCTGCGGGGCGGTGGGCGGCTCAAACGGCGGGCCGGGCGGGCAGGGCGGGCCGGTCCGGGCGGTCGTCGAAGGGGACGCCGTGGCGCCGGAGCAGGTCGAACAGTTCGGCGGATCCGAGGGAAGTGTCAAATGTCGTCGGCACGAACTGATCTGACGATTCGCCAGTTCGACCGGCCCGCCTGCCGTCCGGGATGTCGACCACCGGTGGAGGGGTCAACTGGCATGGATCAGCGGTAATCTTCTGATCCACGCCAGCTGATGCCATTGGGTTATCGTGACCTGGCCGGCCCTGCCCGCCCATCAGGAGGAGGCGCGCGGGGCCCCGGTGAGGAGGGCGGGCCATGGCGGAGGAGTCGAACCGGGAGGACGGGCCGGTGGAACTGTCCGGACTCGCGGCCAGGATCGAGGCGCTGTTCCACACCGTCCGCAGACCCGACCGCGAGCAGTACACCAACGAGGAGGTGGCCCGGGCCTGCCGCGAGGCGACCGGGGAGTCGTTCTCCACCACCTACCTGTGGCAGCTGCGCACCGGGCGCCGGGACAACCCGACCAAGCGCCATCTGGAGGCGCTCGCCCAGTTCTTCCAGGTCCCGCCCGCGTACTTCTTCGACGAGCAGCAGGGCGCCGAGATCGCGAAGGAGCTCGCCCTGCTCGGCGCGCTGCGCGACGCGGGCGTGCGCAGCCTGGCGCTGCGCGCGGTCGGCCTCTCCTCCGAGGGCCTGGACACGGTCAGCGAGCTGATCGACGTCATCGCCCGCCGGGACGCGGCCCGCCGGCACCCGGCTCCCTGACGCCGGCGGCAGGGGCCGCGGGCGGGACGGACGGGGACCGCAGGCGGGACGGACGGGACCGCAGCAGGACGGACGGGGTACGGGGCCGGGGCGCGGAGGCGGGGGCCGGGCACGGAGGCGGAGGCACGGCGATCGGGGGGAACGGGGGGAACGGGGCCGCTGATCAAAGAGGGGAACACAGCGTGCGGGACGACAGGCGCTACCGATCGGTGCTGCGCCGCTGCCGGCGGATGGCCGAACAGCTGGAGCTGCCAAGCCCGTTCGACACCACCGTGCTACTGGAGCAGCTCGCCCGCCGGCGGGGCCGGCCGATCGACCTGCTGCCGGTGGCCGCCCGGCCCAACACGCCCTGCGGGCTGGTGGTGTCCACCCGGGAGGCGGACTACATCCTGTACGCCGCCGACACCAGCGCGCTGCACCGCCGGCACATCCTGGTCCACGAGATCGCCCACCTGCTCCTCGACCACGCCGGCTCCGCACCCCTCGGCCCGGCCGCGGCCCTCCTGCCGCACCTGTCCCCCGACCTGGTCCGGCGGGTGCTCGGGCGCACCGGCTACGACGAACCCCAGGAACGCGAGGCCGAGCTGCTGGCCTCCCTCATCCTCAGCCGGGCCGCCAAGGCCGACGCCGCGCACCCGCCCGGCCCCGCCCCGCACCCGGACGCGCTGGACGTCCTGGACGTCCTGCTCGCCGGCGGGCCCGGGCCCGCCGGCGCGCGGGAGGCGGGGCGCCCGTGAGCGACCTCGCCCTCTACGGCGTCGCGCTGTTCTTCGCCCTGAGCGCCTGCCACTTCGCCCGCGGCCGCCGGACCAACCCGCGCGCCATCGCCCGCTACAGCTGCTACGCCACCGCGCTGCTCGCCGCCGCCCTGCTGCTGCTCGCCCCGGCCACCGTCCAGGCCGCCGACCGGCTGCGCCAGCTCGGGATCGCGCCCGCCCTGCCCGTCCTGCTCGGCGACACGCTGCGCATCGGCGCGGCCTGCGCGATCCGGCTGCTGGCCCTCGCCCTGCGCGCCCCCGAGGGCGTGTCCGAGAAGTCGCGGCGGATCGGCGCGCGGCGTCGGGCGCCCCTGGGGGCACCTCCCGGCCGCCAGGCTGGGGGAGCGTCGCGCGCCCGGCGGGAATCGTCGGACACGCCCGGGCCCGCCCGCCGCGCGGTGCGGCGCCAGCTCGCCCTGCTGGCCGGCGTCCTGGCGGTACGGGCGGTCCTGCTCGCCGCCGCCGCGCCGGGCCTGGCCGCCACCGACCTCACCGCCGCGCCCTCCACCGGCGCCCGCCTGGCGCTGGCCGGGTACACCGCCGCCGGCGTGCTCTACCTCGCCCACTGCCTCGCCGCCCTGCTGCGCCAACTCGCCCGGCTCGCCCGCGCCGCCGCGCCCGGCCGGCAGCGCACCGGGCTGCGGCTGCTCACCCTGAGCCTGGCCACGGGCCTGCTGTGGAACGCCTGGGGCGTCGACGACGTCGTCCAGGCGGCCTCCACCGGCACCCAGGCCGGCGCCGAGGACGCCCTGTGCAGCGTCCTGGGCCTGCTGTGCGTGGCGCTGCTCGCGACAGGCCTGGGCACCACCGTGTGGCCGGCCGCGCACGCCGCCGTCCGCGGCTGGCTACGCGCCCACCGCCGCTACCGGGCGCTGGCCCCGCTCTGGCGGGACCTGCACACCGTGCTGCCGGAGATCGCGCTCGCCCCGGCCCGCCGCCTGCCGCTGCTGCCGCCGCGCGACCCGCAGTTCGCCCTGTACCGGCGGATCATCGAGATCCACGACGCCCGGCTGATCCTGCGCCACCACCTCGACCCGCGCACCCCGCAGTGGCTCGTCGGCGCCACCCGGCGCTTCCCCCCGCCCGCCGCCCGGGCCGACGCCACCGCCGAGGCCGCCGCGCTGGCCGCCGCCCTGGAACGTGCGGCGGCCGGCGCCCGGCCCAACCCCGACACCCCGCGCACCGCCCTGGCGGCCGAACCGCCGCGCGCCCTGGGACAGGACCTGGAGTCCGAGGCCGACGACCTGGCCCGCCTCACCCGCGTCTACGCCACCTGCCCGGCCGTCGCCGAGGTCCGCACCCGCGCCCGCGCCGCCCGCACCGCGGCCCCCTCTCCCACCGCCCCCGACCCGATCGCGAGCCCCGCGCGATGAGCCGGGGCACCGGCCGGGGCACAGCGGGCGGGAGCAGGCCGGGGCAGCGACCGCTACCGGCGGACGGCCGCCAGCGAGCGCAACTGCACGTGGACGGCGCCCGGTTCGGTACCGGTCAGGGCGGCGACCTCGGCGGCGGGCAGGTCGAGGACCAGGTGCAGCAGCAGGACGTCCTGCTGGGGGGCGGTGAGGTGGGCGACCGGACCGAGCGGGCGCGGGCCGGCCAGGGCGCAGACGCGTCGGCGCACCGCCTGCCAGGCGCAGGCGGCCGGGCTGGCCGTGGCCAGGGCGTCGAGCCAGTGGCCGCTGAGGTCGTCGAAGGCGCCCTGGACGGCCAGCGGGGCGTCGGCCGGGGAGAGCAGCAGGGCGGCGTAGTCGAGGTAGTGGCGCAGGTGGAGGTCGTACAGCGCCCACAGGCCCAGCGCCGGTCCGGTGGCGGTGGTCGTGGCGGTGGTGGTGGTCGGCTGTCGTGGTGGTGTCGGCATGGTTGTTTCCCGAGGTGGCGCGGGTGGGTGCTGGTCCGCGGACGGGGCGCTGGTGGCGCGTTCCCGTCCGCGGACCCGGTCACACGAGCACCGGCGGGCTGTCGCCGGTGCCGTCGCGGCCCGCCGCGGCGGGATGGCCGGGGTGGCCGGCGTCCTCGGCGCGGTCGGCGGCCAGGCTGTTGCGCAGGGTCACCCACAGTTTGAACAGGATGTCCGTCGAGGTGCCGCTGCTGGAGGACTGCATGGCCCGGGTGAACTCCCGTTGATACGTACGGGAGTTCACCTGCACCGGGACACGGGCGCTGTTCGTCCGCTCCCAGGCCGCCGCCCACAGCGCGCGGCGGGCCTCCTTGACCCCGCAGACCTCCATGTAGGTGAGGAACACCGCCTTGCGCAGCGGGGCCTCACCCCTGAGGACCAGCGCCAGGGTGCTGGAGGGCAGGCGCCCTCCCCCGGCCCGGGCCCGGCGGTCCAGCTCCTCCAGGGAGGGCCAGTCGGCCTTGCGCCGCATCTCGTGCATCGCCCGTCGCAGGTCGGCGAGGGAGTCGACCTGCTCGGGGTTGAGCCGTCGGGGCGCTCGGCGCTGGGTCCCGGAGGGTCGCGGCACGTGGGCCCAGTAGTTGGCGTGGGTCCACTTGCGGCGGGCCGTCTTGAGGTCGCCGTCGCAGGCCCGGGTGAGGGCCTCGACGACCTCCCAGTTCGGCATGGTCCGGCCGCTGGTGGCCCGTTGCAGGGTGGTCGGATGGTAGTTGGTCCGGACGGCGAGCTGACGGTAGGTCAGTTCGGCCCGTTCACGCTGCTCGCGCAGCCACGCGGCGAGGCGGCCCAGGGCCGGCTCGGTCGCCGCGATCGGTTTCTCCTGGCGTCCCATCGCGGTCGGGCGTTCTCTACCAGGCCCGCTCCCGCCGGAGCCTGGCGTTCAACACCAGCCCGCCGGTG
The DNA here is from genome assembly GCF_044745805.1 of Kitasatospora sp. NPDC086801. Lineage (NCBI taxonomy): Bacteria > Bacillati > Actinomycetota > Actinomycetes > Kitasatosporales > Streptomycetaceae > Kitasatospora > Kitasatospora sp. NPDC086801. The sequence continues at coordinate 33,565 of NZ_JBIVAX010000058.1, read as the reverse complement.
GCGAGTTCGAGCGCCGCTCCGACCGACATGCCCGCCCTCGCCAGGGCGGCGGCCACGACGACCACGACGACGACCACGGCCGTCTGCGCGGGGCCGGACGGCCAGGGCAGCCCCGGGCGCGGCGGCGCCGGGTGGCCTGCGGCACAGTGGGCGGGGGCGCGCTTCTTCTTCCGCTTCCTCGTCATCGAGGAGACCTCCTATATCACCGTCTACTCCAACGGACGGGCACTTCGGTGGTTGGCGTCACACGAGGAACCCGTTCGGGCAACACTCTGTCAGGCGTACGGGTGATTCCCAATCGGTTCGGTGAACATCGCGAAGATTGATGCGCCAGAATCCCGGGCCCGGCCCGCAATCTCGTCACAACCCTGTGATATCAGTGCAGTTCAGGAACTCGAAACCGGAATTTGATGCATTTTTGTGCAACTCGCCCTTGTAGCCGTCCTGGCTGAATGTGACGATGTGCAGCAGCGTCATCCAGACCTGCGGGTCAGGAGCCCGGGGGCGCTGTCTACTCCAAATTCTCGGGAACACCGGCAGCGGGCCGTGTTGGCGCATGGGCCCGTCCGAACAGCAGAGACCGCCCGGCCCCAACGGCCCGAGCGGTCTCTCTGCGTTTCCCGGCCGGGAAGGACGGCAGCCGCGAGGGCGGCGGTCGGCGCCCTCGGCTGAACCCGGCAACGGACGGAAGTCGAGTACGGCAGCGGATTGCGGGCCGGGCCGCCGCCGGGCCAGCCTGTGGGGCGGACGCCGCGACCCGAGCGGGCGCCACGGGGCCCGCGCGGCTCCCACGACCTGAGAGGACCCCGCCCGGTGAACGGCTTCGAGTACCTGGCCGGCCTGCTGCTGTCCCAGCCCGTCCGGGCCCGGGACGCGCTGCGCGCCCGCCTGCCCACCACCCGCCGGCTGCGCGCCCTGGCCTCCTCGCCGCGGGCCGAGGCGCTGCGGGCCGCCGAGCGCGAACGGATCCGCCGGCTGGTCGACGGCCTGGCGGCGGTGGAGGGCGTGGCGCACCTGCTGACCCGCGTCGCCGACCACTGCGACCGCCCCGCCTCGTTCGGCCTGCTCACCACCACCGCCGAGGGCCGCGGCGTGCTGGTCTGCCGGATGAGCGCCACCGCCTACTTCGCCACCGGCGAGGACATCACCGCCGTCCTGCCCAGGATCGAGGCGGCGGGCCTGGCCGACTGGGGCTTCCCGAACACCTGGGGCGACGAACCGCCGCACTCGCCGGGCACGGTCGCCTACGCGCTGCGCTACCACCGCGACGGCGGCCTCTTCCCCGACGGCCGGCGGATGCCCGTCCCGCACCTGTCCACCGCCGGCGCCACCCTGGCCTGGGACCTGCCCGGCCTCCCCCGCCCGGACCCGTCCTGGCCGCGCCTGCGCAGCGAGGTGCGCTTCCGGCACGAGCAGAGCCCGCCGGACGGCGACCCGGCCGCGCTGCTGCGCGCCGCCCGCGCCGAGGGGCGGGGCCCGGTGCTGGCGCTCACCTTCGGCCGGGACTGGACGGACACCTGCACGTACCACGCCGTGGCGCGCGGGCGCGGGCGCGGGCGCGGGCGCGGACCGGCCTGAGTGGCCGGTGCCAGGGCGACCGGGGCGACCGGGGCGGCCGGGGCCGGCGCCCCGGCCGCGCTCACGGTTCAGCGCTCAGCACTGGGGCCGGCGGCCGTGGTTGGCCCCGCGCCGGGCCCGGGCCTTCTTCTTGCGGCGACGCTTCGACGACATGGCCACTCCTCTCGCAACCAGGACACCCCCGGCTCCCACCGTTCCACACCCGGCCCGCGCCGGCCCGCCGGGAGCGGCCTTCACCCGGTGACGCCGCCCTCGATGCAAGACCGGAAAGACCAGTCGTCAACCGGCAGTTCCACACCACTTCCATGGGTCAATCACCGGGGTCGGCGCCGGCTGGCAGACTGACCCGATGACGACGGACGATCTTCTGCGGCACCAGGACGAACTGCAGGCCGAGGCCGAGGCCGTCAACGCCGACCTGGGCCTGGACGAGTTGCTGGGCGCCCTCGGGGAGCCAGTGCGGGTGGGCAGTTCGGCGCTCGGGCTGATGGTGCGCCGGGACCTGGACGTCACCGTGGTGTGCCCGCGCCTGGACGCGGCCGCGCACGAGCGGGTGGCCGCGCTCGGCGCGCGGCTGGCACTGCACCGGCGGGTGGGCCAGGTGCGCTTCCGCAACGACACCGGCACCTGGAACACCGACCCCGCCGCCTACCCCGACGGCCTCTACCTCGGCGTGGGCTACCGCTGCCCGCAGGGCCGCGACTGGACCCTCGACCTGTGGTTCGTCGACGAGCCCGCCCGCCAGCCCGACCTCGCCCACCTGCGCGACCTGCCGCCGCGCCTCACCCCGCAGGCCCGCGAGGCCGTCCTGCGGATCAAGCACGCCTGGTCCGAACGCCCCGAGTACGGCCGCGGCGTGCGCAGCTGGGACGTCTACCGCGCGGTCCTGGACGACGGCGTGCGCACCCCGGAGCAGTTCGACCACTGGCGCACCGCCCGCGCCGCATCCGCCTGACCCTCCCGGACGGGCGGCCGGCCGACGACCCCGTCGAGGCCGTCGACGTCCTGCTCGGCCCGCCTCCTGCCCGACCGGCGGTAGGCCGGCGACGCCCACCCCCCGGCCCGGCGGACCACGGCCGGGCCCGCGAAACCGTCAACGCGGGCGGCGCGAGGGCACCCGTTCGAGGGGGCTGGCGTGCGGTGCGGGCCGCTGTGCCCGTAGCGTCGTCGCTGCACACGGCGTAGGACCCGGGGAGGGTGTCGGCGATGGCGGGAGTGCCGGTCATGAGGGGTGGGCGACGGCCCGGGCGGGCCGCGGCGGCCCTGGCGGTGGCGGCGGCGGTGCTGACGGCGTCCGCCTGCGGCTCCTCCCCCGCCCCGGACGGCCCGGCCGACGACCCCGCCGCTGCCGCCGGCGGGCGGCCGCTCGCGCTGGTCTACCGGGGCCCGGCGGCCTGCGAGGGCTGCCCGGAGGCGGCGCGGGAACTGCTGGAACGCGACGGCTTCGCGGTGCGCTACGTCGGGCCCGAGGAGCGGCTGCGCTTCGGCGCGGGCGTGCTGGCCGGTGCCGCGCTGTACGTGCAGCCCGGCGGCACCAACGGGCAGGAGGTGAGCACCGCGTGGGGCCTGCTCCAGCGCGACCCCGGCTTCTCGCCGGAGCTGGTGCGCGACTACGTCCAGGGCGGCGGGCGCTACCTGGGCCTGTGCATGGGCGGCTACCTGGCCGGCGACCCGGGCTACGACCTCCTGCCGGGCGACTCCGGGCAGTACATCCGCTCCCGGGGCGCGACCGTCACCGACGAGCAGGACCGCCTCGTCGACGTGGCCTGGCGCGGGCGCCCGCAGCGGATGTACTTCCAGGACGGCCCGTACTTCGACGTCGACGGCCCGGGCGTGGACGTCCTGGCCCGTTACTCCAACGACCGCGCCGCCGCCGTCGTCGCCCCCTACGGCGCCGGGCGGGTGGCGGTCAGCGGCCCGCACCCGGAGGCCCCCGCGGACTGGTACCGCGACTACCACCTGCCCGACGAGTCGAAGGCCGGCCTGGGCCTGGGCGACGACCTGCTGCGCGACCTGATGGCAGCGCCCGAGTCATGACGCTCCGTCAACTCCCTTGCGGGCCAGGCTGCATCGTCATGCCTGCGCGCCGGGAGCCCGGGACGGGCCGGGGGCGCTAGCGCCCGGCCGGGTGGAGGACACGGTCGGCCACCAGGTCCGGCCGGTCGGTCGGCAGGGCGTGCCCGGCGCCGGGCACGATCTCCGTCCGGGCCGAGGGCACGAGCCCGCCGAGGCGTTCGGCGACCGCGTGCGGGTCGTGCATGGCGCTGCGCGCCCCGAGCAGGAACAGGGCGGGGACGTCCAGGCGGCGCAGTTCCTCGTCGGAGAGGACCGGGGGCACCGGGAGCGCGCGGCGGAATCCCATCGACGCGCGCATCAGGGCCATCAGTTCGGTCTCCAGGATGGTGCTGTTGCCGACCAGGCGGGCCAGCCGGGGGCGCAGCGGGCGCGGCGCGGTCGCGGCGAGGCCGCCGGCGATCACCCAGGCGTAGAACCGGGCGCCCACCTCGGCGAAGCCCGCGGGGTCCACCAGGGTGAGGGAGGCGGCCCGGCCCGGGTGGTGGATCTGGTGGTGGAGCGCCAGCCAGCCGCCGTAGGAGCAGCCGACGATCTGGGCGTCCGTCACCTCCAGTGCGGCCAGGAGTTCGTCCAGCCAGGCGGCCGCGTCCCGGCCGTCGGTGATCGGGGCGGTCTGCACGCTCGCGCCCGGTTCGCCGACCGTGTCGACGGCGATGACCGGGCGGTGGCGGGCCAGCGCGTCGATGTACCGGTGCCACATCAGTGCGTTTCCGCCCGAGCCGGGCAGCAGCACGATCGGCTGGCCGTGCTGCGGGCCGGTCCGGTAGACGCGGGTGGTCCCGAACGCGGTCGGGAGGTCCAGCGCCGTCCGCGGCCCGGGCCACAGTTCCGTCAGAGCCCGCTCGTAGGCGGCCCGAAACCGGTCCCTGGCCTGGTCGTTCTTGAACTGGCTGATTCGCATGATACATGTGTATCACGGCATGATACGGGTGTACCAGGGAGGTCGCACATGAACGCGCGGGTCGATCACGAGGAACGCCGGCGGCAGATCGCCGAAGCACTGCTGCGCATCGCCGACACCCAGGGGCTGCAGGCGGCCAGCATGCGGGCGGTCGCCACCGAGGCGGGCGTCTCCCTGCGGCTGGTGCAGTACTACTTCACGAGCAAGGAGGGGCTCCTGCTGGACGCGCTGGAGCGGCTCGGCGCCCAGCTCCAGGCCCGCATGGCGGCGTGGATCACCGCGGCCGGCACCCCGCCCACGCCGCGCGGCCTGGTGACCGCGGTCCTGTCCTGCATCCTGCCCACCGACCCGGAGAGCCGCCGGATCACCCGCACCTACGCCGCGTACTACACGCTGGTGCTCAGCGATCCCGCACTGGTGGAGAAGCACGGAACGCCCCAGCCCGACCTGCTGGAGGGTTTCCTCGCGAAGCAGGTCCGCGCGGCCCAGCAGGCCGGGCAGATCGACACCGCCAGGGACCCGGAGATGACCGCCGCCGGGCTGCTGGCCATGGTCAACGGCCTCGGCTCCAGCGTGCTCGGCGGCCAGCGCACCGGCGACGCCGCGCTGGCGGTCCTCACCCACCACCTGGACGAGCTGTTCCGCGGCCGCCCCCGCGGTGACGCCCGGGCCCTGCCGACCCCCTGACCGGCCGTTCCGCAGACGCGACACAGGCGCCCTGTCCGCCCCGCCGCCGGTGCACGAGAATGTGCCGGTCCCGCGCGAGGGGCTGGCGAAGCGGCCAACTCCCTTACCGGGCACTCCTTTTCCGCTAACGAATGGGGAGGTTCACCGACCGTGTACAGGAGACTTCCACAAGCCGTGTTGTCGGGTGTGCTGGCCGTGGCCTTCGCGGGGACGACCGCGTGGGCCACGACGACCACGGCGGGCACGGCCCCGGCGCCGGGTGTCGCCGCCGGGTGCGGGGCCGACCCCGCCGCCCAGGGACTGACCAGTACCGCCCTCCCGAACACCCTGGTGGAGACGCCGCGCTCCGACGGGCGGACCGAGCAGTTCCAGCAGTTCTACGACAGCTCGGCCGCCTCCCTCCTGCCCTTCGTCTGGCACCGCTCCCAGGACGCGCCAGGGGGCGCCTACGGCGACTGGGAGCGCGTCAGCGCCACCCCCGTGGGCCCGAAGCTGTACCAGGTGAGCGCCGTCGAGAACGGCGCCGGCGCCCTGGAGGTGTTCTTCGCCTCCTACGGCGGCTTCTGCCACACCGTCCTGCCCGCGCCCGGCGACTCCTGGACCCCGACCGAGAACTTCGAGCTGTCACCGCCGCCCTACCACGGCGGGCTCACGCTCTTCAGGGAACGCGACGGCCGGCTGCACGCCTTCGCCTCCGGCGCCGACACGAACGCGGCCATGGAGGTGCGCAGCCAGGACGGCGACGCCCGGGACTCCTGGGGCCCGGTGCGCCGGCTGCCCCGGCTGCCGGACCCCAACGCGGGCCTGGGCGCGCCGTCCTCGGTCGTCCAACTGCCGGACGGGCGGCTGCGGGTGACCGTCCGCGAGTGGAACCGCGACCGCTCCTGGCGGACCACCGAGGCGGACCGGTTCGCCTCCTGGGAGCCGTGGCAGCTCTGCGCGGACGGCAGCTGCGCCTGACGGCCGGGCGGCAGGCGGTCTGACGGTCGGGCGGCCTGACGGTCGGGCGGCCTGACGGTCGGGCGGCCTGACGGTCGGGCGCCGGACTCCTTGAGCCCGGCGCCCGGCCGGTGCCCTGGTGCACTACCCGCCGCCGACCTGCGAAAGTCGCCCCGGGCGCCCCGGGACCGCCCTAGTGCACTAGTGCATCAATCTCAAAAAGCCGCAGGACAAGGCTTGTTTACGCCGACGCGTACGACGTACATTCCTCGCCATGGAGAACACCGACATCCTCGTGTCCGGCGCCGGAATCGCCGGCCCCGCCCTCGCCTACTGGCTGCGCCGCCACGGCTTCTCCCCCACCGTCGTCGAACGCGCCCCCGCCCCGCGCCCCGGCGGGCAGGCCGTCGACCTGCGCGGCGCCGGCCGCACCGTGATCGAACGGATGGGACTCATGGAGCAGGCCCGCGCGCTCTGCGTCGACCAGCGCGGCCTGGGCCTGGTCGACCGCCGCGGGCGGATGACCACCCGCATACCCGTCGACCTGTTCGAGGGCGAGGGCATCGTCTCCGAGCTGGAGATCCTGCGCGGCGACCTCGCCGACCTCCTCCACCGGGCCACCACCGACGACGTCGAATACCTCTTCGACGACAGCGTCACCGCCCTCACCGAGGACGCCGACGGCGTCACCGTCACCTTCGAGAACGCCCCGGCGCGCCGCTTCGCCCTCGTCATCGGCGCCGACGGCCTGCACTCGGTCGTGCGCCGCCTCGCCTTCGGCCCCGAGGAGGGGCACTACCGGCCCCTCGGCGGCTACCACGCCTGGTTCACCGTCAAGAACCGCCCCGGCGACCGGCTCGACCTCGACGGCTGGTTCCTGATGTACAACGCCCCCGGCGGCCGCGTCGCCTCCGCCCGCCCCGGACGGCTGCCCGGCGAGATCAAGGCCTCCCTCGGCTTCCGATCCCCGCCCCTGCCCCTCGACCGGCGCGACACCGCCGCCCAGCAGCGCCTGCTCGTCGAGCGCTTCACCGGCGCCGGCTGGGAGGTCGACCGCCTGCTCGCCGGCCTGCGCGACGCCGACGACTTCGCCTTCGACTCCTTCGGCCAGATCCACCTCGACCACTACAGCCGCGGCCGCGTCGCCCTGCTCGGCGACGCCGGCTACAGCCCCAGCCCCCTCACCGGCCTCGGCACCAGCCTCGCCCTCGTCGGCGCCTACCTGCTCGCCGGCGAACTCGCCGCCGCCCACGGCGACCACCGCACCGCCTTCGCCCGCTACGAGGAGCGGATGCGCCCCTACGTCACCCGCGCCCAGGAACTGCCGCCCGGCGGCGTCAACGGCTACGCCCCCGACAGCGCCCTGATGATCCGCCTGCGCGCCGCCTCCATGCGCTGGATGGGCCGCTGGCCGCTGCGCAACCTGATGGCCGCCCAGTTCGCCAAGGCCGGCGACATCGCCCTGCCCGACTACGCCCTCGCCACCGCCTGAACACCGCTGCCTGAACGCCACTGCCTGAACACCACCGCCCGAACACCACCGCCCGGACCCGGCCGGCCGCCCCGGGCGGGTGCTCGCCCGTCCGGGCGGGCTGCGCTGGCGGCGGGGTGAGGGCGCCGGTATGCCTGGGGGGACGGCGAGGCGGCGGAGAGGACGGCGGGGTGGGCAGCGCGAACGGGGACGGGAGCGGGAGCGGGAACCGGGACGGCGGGGGGACGCGGGCGCCGGGGAACCGGGCCGTGGTGCTGGGGGTGCTGGCCTCCACCGCAGTGGTGCTGCTCGCACAGGCGGCGAGCGGCACCAGTACCCGGCTGGTGCTGCTGCTGGTGTTCCTGCCGGCGCTGCTGGCGGGGCTGGGGACCGTCGCGCAGACGGTCGCGGTCTCGGTGTGGGTGGCCGCGGTGGTGACGGTCAGCACGGTGCTGTTCCCGCCGACCTCGCTGGCCGCCCGGGTGGGCACCCTGGTGGGGGTGGCCTGCGCCGAGGCGGCCGTGGTCGGGCTGTGCGCGCGACGGGTGCGGCGCGAGCGGGAACTGTTCCGGATGCGGCAGACCGCCGTCGCCCTGCAACGCCAGCTGCTGCGCCCGCTGCCGGTGCTCACCCCCGGTGTCCAGTTGTACGGGCTGTACCGGCCGGTGGAGGAGGACGCCCTGGTCGGCGGCGACCTGTACGACGTCGCCGACACCCCGTACGGCACCCGGGTGCTGGTGGGCGACGTGCAGGGCAAGGGCCTGCCGGCGATCGGCGCGGGCTTCGCGGTGCTGAGCGCCTTCCGGGAGGCGGCCTTCCGGGAGGCCGCGCTGACCGACGTCGCGGACGCCCTGGAGGCGGCGGTGGATCGGCACAACGCGTACGCGGCGCAGGGCGGCGAGAGCGAGCGCTTCGTCACCGCGACCGTGCTGGGCGTGGAGCGCGGCACGGACGTGCAGGCCGTCAACTGCGGCCACCTCGCCCCCTACCTGCTGCACGACGGCCGGGTCGAGGCCGTGCCGCTGCCGGCCGGGGTGCCGCTGGGACTGGCGGAGCTGACCGACGAGGTGCGCACCGTACGGTGGTTCGCGCTGCCCGAGGACGGCGTGCTGGTGCTGCTCACCGACGGGATCACCGAGGCCCAGGACGCCGCCGGCGCGTTCTACCCCGTCGAACGGGGCCTGGCCGCCCTCGCCGACGCCCCCGCCTCCCTGCTGCCCGAGGCCCTGGACCGCGAGGCCCGCCGCTGGAGCGGGGGCCGCAGCCGCGACGACGTCACGGTGCTGTCCCTGCGCCGCACGCCCTGAGGCGCCCTCACCGCCTCAGGCCTCAGCGCCTCAGCTCCTCAGGCCTCACTGCCTCAGGAACTCCAGCAGGTCGGCGTTGAAGCGCTCCTTGTCGCCGGGGACCATCGCGATGCCGTGCGAGCCGTTCTCGTAGACCTTCAGGACGGCTCCGGGGATGATCCGGGCGGCGCGGCGGGCGGTGGCCTCGACGGGGACGATCCGGTCGTCGTCGCCGTGCACGATCAGGGTGGGGATGTCGAACCTGGCCAGGTCCTCGTGGAAGTCGGTGTAGCCGAAGGCGTCCACGCAGTCGACGCCGCCCTCGATGGTCTGGTGCATGGCCATGAACCAGAAGGCGTCCCGGTTGCCCTGGGTGGCGCGGGAGCCGGGGCGGTCGGCGGAGAAGAAGTTGACGGAGGTGTCCTGCCAGAACTGGGAGCGCTCGGTGAGGATGCCGGCCTTGATGTCGTCGAAGACGGTGCCGGGCACGCCGTGCGGGTTGTCGGGGCCCTGCAGCATGGACGGGGTGATCGCCGACAGCAGGACGACGGAGCGGATCCGCCCGGTGCCGTGGCGGCCGATGTAGCGGGCGAGTTCGCCGCCGCCCATGGAGTGGGCCACCAGGGTGGCGTCGCGCAGGTCGAGCCCGGTGAGCAGGCTGTCGAGGTCGTCGGCGAAGGTGTCGAAGTCGTAGCCGCCGTAGACCGGGGTGGAGCGGCCGTGGCCGCGCCGGTCGTGGGCGATGGCCCGCAGGCCGGCGTCCGCGACGGCCTTCAGCTGGTCCTGCCAGGCGTCGCCGTTGAGCGGCCAGCCGTGGATGAACACGACGGGGCGTCCGCTGCCCCAGTCCTGGTAGAAGATCTCGACGCCGTCGCGGGTCCTGGAGATGGGCATGCTCCTGCTCCTTCGGGTGGTACGCCGGGGGGCGGCCCGCCTGGGGGCCTGTCTGACGGCCCGCCTGGGGCCTGCCCGGGGCCTGCCCGGGGCCTGCCGGGGGCCTGCCGGGCCGCAGGTTCATCCAACGGGAGGCGGGTGGGGCCCGCATCCGCGCGGCGGCCGGGCCCGGACGGGGACCGGACGCGGCGCTACGCCGTTCGGGTGAGTTCGGGTGAGGGCGGATGAGTTCGGGTGAGGGCGGTTCAGCCGCTCTCGCGCAGGCGGGTGCCGAGGGCGTCGGGGGGCAGCAGGGGCGCCGGGTAGCCGGCCGGGGGCTCGGCGAGCTCCCAGGGGCGGTGGACGGCGCGGGCGGGCAGGTGGGCGAGCTCGGGGACCCAGCGGCGCACGTAGGCACCGTCGGGGTCGTAGCGGTCGGCCTGGCGTAGCGGGTTGAGGACGCGATTGGGGCGGGTGTCGGTGCCGGTGCCGGCGGCCCACTGCCAGTTGAGCTGGTTGTTGGCGAGGTCGCCGTCGACGAGCAGGGCGAGGAAGTGGGCGGCGCCGGGGCGCCAGTGGTGGCGCAGGCTCTTGGTGAGGAAGGAGGCGGTGAGCAGGCGGGCCCGGTTGTGCATCCAGCCCTCGTGGGCGAGTTGGCGCAGGCCGGCGTCGACGATCGGGTAGCCGGTGCGGCCCTCGCGCCAGGCCTGGAGCTCGCGTTCGTCGTCGTACCAGCGGACGGGGCGGGGGCGGTAGTCGGCGTGGGCGGCGTCGGGGCGGGCCGCGAGGACCTGGTGGTGGAAGTCGCGCCAGGCGAGCTGGCGCACCAGCGCGGCCGCGCCGGGGGTGTCGGACTTCCCGGCGCGGTGGGCGAGTTCGGTGGCGGACAGGCAGCCGAAGTGCAGGTACGGCGAGAGGCGGGAGGTGGCGTCGGCGGCGAGGTCGTCGTGCAACTGCTCGTAGGCGTCCGGGTTCCAGGCGCGCAGGCGGCGGCGGGCGGCGCTCTCGCCGCCGGGGGCGCGGCCCGGGGAGGTGCCGGCGGGGGCGGCGGGCAGCGGGGCGCTCGCGGGGCCGTCGGGGGTGGCGAGGGTCCGCGGGGCGGGCAGGACGGTGCGCCGGGGGGCCTGCTGCCAGGCGCGGTGGTAGGGGGTGAAGATGGCGTAGTGGTCGCGCCCGGCCGGGGTGACGAGGCCGGCGGGGACGATGGTGAGCGCGGCGTCGTACAGGTGCAGGCGCTCGCCGAGGGCACGGCGCAGGGCGTGTTCGCGGCGGGTGGCGAAGGCGGAGACGCCGGCGTTGGTGTGGACGGTGTCGGCGCCGCACTCGGCGGCCAGGCGGGCGGCCTGTTCGGCGGGGTCGCCGTGGCGCAGGACCAGGCGGGAGCCGGCGGAGCGCAGCGCCCGGTCGAGGTCGGCGAGGCTCTCGGCGAGGAAGGCCTGCCGGTTGGGGGCGGCGAAGCCGGCCCGGGCGATGGCCGGGTCGAGGACGAACAGGGGGACGACCTGGTCGGCGCGGGTGCGGGCGGCGTGCAGGGCGGGGTTGTCGTGCAGGCGCAGGTCCTGGGTGAACAGGACGACGGCGGTGCTCATCGGGGGCCTCGTGCGGTGGGGTTCGGTGCGGGTGCGGGTGCGGGTGCGGGGGTGTCAGCCGGCGGGTCGGGCGGGTCGGGCGGGTCGGGCGCGTTCGGTGATGTTGCGGGCCATGGCGCCGAACACCAGGGCGTGGAAGGGCGCCACCGACCACCAGTAGAGGTGGCCGGCCAGTCCGTGCGGGTGGAACAGCGCCCGCTGCTGGTAGAGCGCGCCGCCGTCGCCGTCGGGTGTCACGCGCAGTTCGAGCCAGGCCAGGCCCGGCAGGCGCATCTCGGCGCGCAGCCGCAGCAGGTGTCCGGGTTCGATCTCCTCGACCCGCCAGAAGTCGAGCGCGTCGCCGACCCGCAGCCGGTGGCGGTCGCGGCGGCCGCGGCGCAGGCCGACGCCGCCGGCCAGGCGGTCCAGGCGGCCCCGCAGGGCCCAGGCGAGCGGCAGGGAGTACCAGCCGTTCTCGCCGCCGACGCCCTCCACCACCCGCCACAGCGCGGCCGGGTCGGCGGCCACCCGGCGCCGGCGCAGGTCCTGGTAGAGGCTGCCGCCGGCCCAGTCGGGGTCGGTGGGCAGTGGGTCGCTGGGCGCGCCGGGCAGGGAGGCGGAGGACCAGCGGGTGGCGACCTGGGCGTCGCGGATGCGCCGCAGGGCCAGTTCCACGGCCCGGTCGAAGCCGGTCAGGCCCTCGGGCGGGTCGGGGATCCAGCGGGCGATGTCGTGTTCGCGGCACACCACCTCGTGGCGCAGCGACTCCACCAGCGGGCGGGCGAGCGAGCCCGGTACGGGGGTGACCAGGCCCACCCAGTGGCTGGACAGGCGCGGGGAGAGCACGGGCACCGGCACGATCAGGCGCCGGGGCAGGTCGGCGACCTCGGCGTAGTGGCGCATCATCAGCCGGTAGGTGAGCACGTCGGGCCCGCCGATGTCGAAGGTGCGGTCGACCTCGGGGGGCAGGGCGGCGGCGCCGACCAGGTAGCGCAGCACGTCGCGTACGGCGATCGGCTGGATGCGGGTGTCGACCCAGCGGGGGGTGACCATCGCCGGGAGCCGTTCGGTCAGGTGGCGCAGCATCTCGAAGGAGGCCGAGCCGGAGCCGATGATCACCGCGGCCCGCAGTTCGGCGGTGGGGACGCCGCCCGTGCGCAGGGCGCGGCCCACTTCGGCGCGCGAGCGCAGGTGGGCCGACAGGTGCGGTTCGGGGACCCCGGCGGGCAGCAGCCCGCCGAGGTAGACGATGCGCCGGGTGCCGGCGGCGGCGGCCGCCTCGGCGAAGGTCTCGGCGGCCTGCCGGTCCCGGGTCTCGAAGCCGGGCCCGGTGCCCAGGGAGTGGACCAGGTAGTAGGCGGCGTCGATGCCGTCGAAGGCCGCGGGCAGGGTCTCGGCGCGGGTGACGTCCCCGGTGACGGCCTCCACGTCGGCCCGCCAGGGCTGGTCCCGCAGCCGGAGCGGGTCGCGGACCAGGCAGCGCACCCGGTACCCGGCGGCGAGCAGTTCGGGCACCAGGCGCCCGCCGATGTAGCCGGTGGCGCCGGTGACCAGGCAGTGCGGGCGCGTCCGGGTCGGCTCGTCCACCTGCGGCTCCTCTCGTGCGGGCGGGTGCGGCCCCCGTGCCCCGCCAGGCGCGGGGGGCGCTGCCGGGGTGTTCGGAGCGGACGCGGCCGGGGATTGGACGGGGTCGGATCGGCTGGGGCAGAGACGGGGCCGGGGATCGGGGTGGAACGGGCGGGTGGGTGGGCGGCCCGTGGCTTCGAGTCTTCCAGGGGTCTCCTCCGAGCGCCCGTGCGTGCGCGGGCCGGAAATCCGGGTGTGCGCGGGGCCGGGAATCCGGTGTCCTTCGCGGGCAATCCGCGCCGGGTGCGGCTTCGAACGCCTGACGTCGCCGTGTTCCGTCAGCCCGGCCGGGTGTCCGCCCGGCCGGGATTCCCTGGAGGTCGTGCCATGCCCACCGTCCACTGGCCGGGGCCGTCGCCCGGGTGTTGCGAGCGCGAGGCGGCCGGATGAGTACGGTCGTTCACCTGTCCGGGCCGGGGCGTCCGGGCGCTGACCTCAAGGAGTTGCTGAGCAGGACCGCGCGCGGCGACCGGGAGGCGTTCGGGCGGCTGTACGACGCGGTGGCGGGCCCGGTGCTGGGGCTGGTCCGCCGGGTGCTGCGGGATCCGGCGCAGTCCGAGGAGGTCGCGCAGGAGGTGATGCTGGAGGTGTGGCGCACCTGTGCCCGCTACCGGCCCGAGCGCGGGGAGGTGCTGGCGTGGGTGCTGACCATCGCCCACCGCCGCGCCGTGGACCGGGTGCGGGCGGCTCAGGCGGCCGCCGACCGCGACCGGCGGGCCGCCGCCGCCTCGCACGCGCCGGCGTTCGACGAGGTCGCCGAGCAGGTCGAGGGGCGGCTGGAACGCGAGCAGGTGCGGCGCTGCCTGAAGGGGCTGACCGAGTTGCAGCGGGAGTCGATCACGCTGGCCTACTACCGCGGGTACACCTACCCGCAGGTCGCCGAACTGCTCGGCACCCCGCTGGGCACCGTCAAGACCCGGATGCGCGACGCGCTGATCCGGCTGCGCGACTGCCTGGGAGTGGGAGCATGAGCGGCGCCGACCTGCACACGCTGACCGGCGCCTACGCCGCGCACGCCCTCGACGCGGACGAGCGCGCGCAGTTCGAGCGCCACCTGGCGCAGTGCCCGGCCTGCGCCCGGGAGGTGGCCGAGTTCACGGCGACGCTGGCCAGGCTGGGCGCCGCGCAGGCCGTCGCGGTGCCCGGGGAGCTGAAGTCGCGGGTGATGGGCGCCCTGGACACCGTCCGGCAGGAGGCCCCGCGCGCCGCGGCCGGGCCCGACGGCGCCCGGCGCCCCGGGCGGCTGGCCCGCGGCTGGCCGCGGCTGGCGCTGGCGGCCTGTCTGGCGGCGGCCGCGGCCCTCGGCGGCGTGGCCGTCCAGCAGCACCGGGAGGCGGACCGGGCCAGGGCCCTCGCCGCCGCGCTGCAGCGGCACCAGGACCAGGTCACCGGGCTGCTGGCGGCACCCGACGCCCGGCGGGCGAGCGGCCCGGCGGCCGGCGGCACCGGCACCGGGGCGGTGGTCTGGTCGCACGGCCGGGGCCGGGCCGTCCTCCTGGCCTCCGGCCTGCCCGCCCCGGCGGACGGCACGGCGTACGAGCTGTGGTTCGACGACGGCGCCGCGATGCGCCCGGCGGGGCTGATGCCCCGGGGCGACGGCGCGTTCCTGCTGGACGGCCCCCTGGCCGGTGCGCGCGGTATCGGGGTCACGGTGGAGCCCTCGGCCGGCTCCGCGCACCCCACGGGGGCGCCGGTCCTGCTGATCCCGTTCACCTGAGTGGGAGGGCCGGGCCGGGCGGCTGGCCCGGCGGAAGGCCGGGTCGACCGGGATCAGGAGACGGTGAGGGTGCCGCTCAAGGGCGCCACGGGCGTCCCCGGGCGCCCTTGAGCGGCCTCGGCCCGGGGCGCCGGGCCGGGCCTCCCGGCGGTCCGGCCCGTTCCGCCGCCCGTCCGCGGCCCCCAGCCCTGGCCGGGAGGTGTCACCCGGCCAGGGCAGTGTCACCCGATCGGGGGGTATCCGGACTCGCACCCATCCGGTGGAGCCGGACCGCCGAATGAGGACCGTGACCGATGAGACGAGCAGCAGCCCGCCGGGCGCCCTCCCCCGAGCACGCACCCGTGCCGCCGGGCCGGCCGTGGCGGCGCTGTGCGGGCTGGCGGCCGCCGCCACGGCCGTGGGAGCCGGTGAGGCGGCGGCGGCGTTCACCCGCCCCCAGGCCTCACCGGTGGTGGCGATCGGCTCGGCGGCGATCGACCTCGCGCCCACCGCCGTCAAGGCGTGGGCGGTCCAGCGGTTCGGCACCGGCGACAAGACGGTCCTGCTGGGCGGGATCTACACCGCCATGGGCCTCGTGGCCGCGGCCCTCGGCGTGCTGGCCGGACGCCGTCGCGGCGCGGCCGCCGCCCTGTTCACGGCCTTCGGCGGCCTCGCCGCCTGGGCCGCGCTGGCCCGCCCGCAGGCCCTCCCCACCGACCTGCTGCCCTCCTCCGCCGCGGCCGGCGGCGCGGTCGCCGTGCTGTGGTGGCTGGCCGGACCCGCCCTCTCCCCCGGCCCTTCCCCCGGCCCTTCCCCCGGCTCGGGCCCGGTCCGGCCGGCCGGGCCCGAACGGCGGCGCGTCCTGGCGGCCGGCGCCACGATCGGCGCGGCCGCCGCCCTCGGCACGGCCGGACGCGTCCTGTCCGACCGGCGTGGCGACGTCAGCGCGGCCCGCGCCGCCGTCCGTCTGCCGCCACCGCTGCGCCCGGCGCCACCGCTGCCGCGCGCCGTCGGCGCCACGGTCCCCGGCCTGCCCCCGTTCATCACCCCCACCGCCGACTTCTACCGCGTCGACACCGCCCTGACCCTGCCGCGCATCGACCCGCGCGCCTGGTCGCTGCGGCTGCACGGCCTGGTCGACCGCCCGCTGCTGATCGGCTTCGACGACCTGCTCGCCCTCGGGCTGGAGGAACTGGACCACACCCTGTCCTGCGTCTCCAACGAGGTCGGCGGCCCCTACGCGGGCACCACCCGCTGGCTCGGCGCCTCGCTGCCCGCCCTGCTGCGCCGCGCCGGCGTCCGCTCCGGCGCCGAGCAGCTCGTCGGCCGCTCGCAGGACGGCATGACGATCGGCACCCCGGTCGAGACGCTCCTCGACGGGCGCCGGGCGCTGCTCGCGGTGGCGATGAACGGCGAGGCGCTGCCCGTCGAACACGGCTTCCCGTGCCGCACGGTGGTGCCCGGCCTCTACGGCTACACCTCGGCCACCAAGTGGCTCGTCGACCTGGAGGTGACCACCTTCGCCGCCCGCGACCCGTACTGGGTGCGGCGCGGCTGGGACCGCACCGGCGAGGTCCGCACCGCCTCGCGGATCGACGTGCCCGCGCCGTTCGCCCGCGTGCCGCCCGGCGACGTGACGGTGGCCGGCACCGCCTGGGCCACCCACCGCGGCATCGCCGCCGTCGAGGTGCGCGTCGACGGCGGGCCCTGGCGGCAGACCGAACTGGCCGCCGACGCCGGGCCCGACCTGTGGCGCCAGTGGACCCACACCTGGACCGGCGCCGCCCCCGGGACCCACCGCCTTGAGGCCCGTGCCACCGACGGCACCGGGGCCGTCCAGCCCGAGACCCGCACACCTCCCTACCCCTCGGGCGCGACGGGCTGGCACAGCGTCGTCGTCACCGTCACCTGACCCCACCTCACGACCTCCCCACCCCTTCGGCATCCGGGATCCGCCCGATGCCCCCTGACAGGAGAATCCGTCCATGAACACGACCGTCCTGGTCCGCAAGCCCTTCGCCGCCGTCCTCGCCGCCGGCCTGCTGGCCGCCTCCCTGAGCGCGTGCAGCAGCGGCGGCGGCGACGCGAAGTCCTCGGACACGGCCAAGAGCACCACCGCGGCCGCCGCGCCCACGCCGTCCGTGACCAGCGGCCCGTCCACGGAGGCCCCGTCGGTCGGGGCCCCGTCCGCCGAGCAGGTGACGGCCGGGCAGCCGTTCGGCACCGCGTGCGCGGCCGTCCCCAAGGACGGGGCGGGCAGCTTCACCGGCATGGCCAAGGACCCGGTCGCCACCGCCGCCTCCAACAACCCGCTGCTGTCCACCCTCGTCACCGCCGTCAAGCAGGCCGGCCTGGTGGACACCCTCAACTCCGCGAAGAACATCACCGTCTTCGCCCCCACCGACGACGCCTTCGCCAAGCTCCCGAAGAAGGACCTCGACGCCGTCCTCGCCGACAAGGACAAGCTCACCAAGATCCTCACCTACCACGTCGTCCCCCAGCGCCTGGCTCCCGCGGCACTCGCCGGCGGGCACAAGACCCTGGCCGCCGCCGACCTCACCGTGACCGGCGCCGCCCCGGACTTGACCGTCAACTCCGCCGCCAAGGTGCTGTGCGGCGACGTCCAGACCGCCAACGCCACCGTCTACATCGTCGACACCGTCCTGATGCCCGCCTCCTGAGCCGGCATCAGCCCATGAACCGCGGTCCCCGGTGAACACACCCCCCCCCGGTAGCCGGGGGCCGCATCCCCATCTCCCCCGCTCGCTTGCCCGGCGACTGAATATGTAGACCGACCGGCATATTTCTCCTGCGCCACGATTCCGGCCGCGCGAGAAGTCGACAGATCCGACTTCTCGCGCGCGCTTCCCGGCTCCCCGCCCGCCGTGCGCGCAGTCGAATATGTAGACCGACCGATATATTTTTCCGTTTCGCAGGCCCGCTCGCAGGCCCCGCCACGTGGCGAAGCCGAGGGCGAGGCGCCCCGCACAGGAAGTCGGGCAGGCCGACTTCCTGTGCGCACCACGGGCGCGATCAAATCTGTAGACCGGTCGGTATATTCATGCTCGAAGCCAGCGGCGCGAGCCAGCCTGCGAAACCGCGCCACATGACCACACCGGCAGACGGGGTTCAGCGCAGCAGGTACTCCAGCTGGTCGAGGGCGGTGGGCAGGTCGCGGGGGCGCAGGGCGCCCGGGGGGCGGCGAGGGCCGGTCCAGCCGGGGCCTGCGGTCAGGACGACTGGACGGGTGCGGGCACCGTGGGGGCCCCAGGCGGTCTCGGCGACACGGCGGACCAGAGCCCGGTCGGCGGTGCGGGCGACTTGGGACCACAGCAGGACGGCGGGCGGGCCGGTGCGACGGACCGCTTCCAACAGGGCTTCGGTCGGCAGGGCCGGGCCGAACATCCGAAACGGCAGACCCCGTTCGGCCAGCCCCGCAGCCAGCGCCTCCAGCGGCAGGGCATGCAGTTCTGCGGGCATGCCCGCGAGCAGGACGGCCGGACCCTGCGGCGGCTCGACCCGGTCGGCGGCTCGGCGCAGAGCGGCGGCGACGTGCCAGGACAGCAGGTGCTCGACCTCGACGTAACGCTCGCCCTCGGCGGCCCACTTGCGGCCGGCGGCGCGCAGGGCGGGCATCATCACCTCGGTCCAGGCGGCGACCGGGCCGAGGGTGTCGACGCTGTGTCGCAGGATCCGGGCGAGCTCGGGGGCGTCGAGGCGAACGGCCGCGCGGGCCAGCCCCCGGCATTCGGGGCGGACGGTGCCGACGGGCAGGGTGTTCCCGCCACCGGGAGCCGGCCCGCCGGCAAGCGGCCCCGGCTGCTCGGACGGCCCGGCCACCTCGGACCTCTCCGGCGGCCCGGACAGCCCGGACGGTCCTGGAGCCTCGGCGGCGAGGGCGAGGCGGGCGGCCTCGGCCGGGGTGACGCCGCGGGCGGTCAGGCGGCACATCTCCGCCAGGACGGCGACGTCCCGCGGGCTCCACTGGCGGTGGCGCCCGGGGTCGCGCTGGGCGGGGCCGATGCCGTAGCGGCGTTCCCAGGAGCGGACGGTGGCCGGGGAGACGCCGAGCATGCGGGCGAGGGCACCGGTGGTCAGGCTGGCCTGGGCCGGCAGCCGGCCGGCGGAGGCAGACACGGGGACGGGGACGGGCACATGCGTGAGCCTATGCGGGGCAGGACGGGGCAGCGGGCGTCGCGGATGCGGGCGGCAAGCAGGGCTCGTTCCGCGAAAGCCATCGGCGCGCGCAGGAAGTCGGACCCGTCGACTTCCTGTGCGCACCACGACCGCGGGTCCGAGGGGAATATGTAGGTCGGTCTACAGATTCGACGGGTAGGGTGCGGGCGCGGGGCTATGCCGGGTGGGGCGAGGGGGCGGCGAGTTGGGTGCGCAGGCGTAGCAGGGCGTCGCGGATGCGGGTCTTGACGGTGCCGAGGGGGGCGCCGAGGGCTTCGGCGGCCTGGGCTTGGGTGCGGCCGCCGTAGTAGACCAGCAGCAGGCATTCGCGCTGGACGTCGGTGAGGGTGGCCAGGGCGCGGCGGACCCGTTCGCGTTCCCGGCCGCGGTCCAGGTCGCGTTCGACCTGGTCGGCGACCTCGTCGAAGACCGGGGTGTAGGCGCGCAGGGCGGCGGTGCGGTCGCGGTCGGCGGCGGCCTGGGCGGAGCGGACCCGGTCGACGGCGCGCCGGTGGGCGAGGGTGAGCATCCAGGGCAGGACCTCGCCGCGTTCGGGACGGTAGCGCGCCGCCTCCCGCCACACCTGCAGGAACACCTCCTGGGTGACCTCCTCGGCCTGGGCGTGGTCGCGCAGCACCCGTAGCACGAGGCCCAGGACGGTTCCGGCGGTGGCGGCGTACAGCTCCTCGAAGGCCCACTCGTCGCCGCCGGCCACGCGTGCCGCCAGGGCGCGCAGCCCGGCATGTCCGCCGCCGCCCGGGGGTTCGATGCCGGGGGGTTCGGTGCCGGGCGTCTCGTCTGACGGGGGCCGGGGTGCCGGGGGTCGGGGTGCCGGCGGGTCGATCAGTGCGTGCACACTGCGACCGTCCCGGAGCGGCCACCGCCCGGGCTACTCGCATCGTTTGCGCATCGTTGCGCCCGCGTGTGTGCTCCCCGGGCTGCCGCGGTGGTCCGGCCCGTTCGGCCCGTTCGGCCCGTTCGACTTCGAAGCGTTGTGAGGCGCGTCACTTTCGCGGTGGCGGTGCAGCAGGGCGGTGCCGGGGGCCGTCATGGGGGCGAAGGTGACGGCGGAAGAGCGAAGAGAGCGAGGGCGGCGGGTGAGGCTGCGCAGGGCCAGTCCCGGGATCGACTTCGTCGAGTTCGTACAGCAGCGTTCGGGCGCGCTGTTCCGGACGGCGTACGTGCTCACCGGGGACGCGCACACCGCGGAGGACCTCGTCCAGGAGGCACTGGAACGATCCTGCCGCAACTGGCGGCGGGTGGCGGCCGCGGAAGCGCCCGAGGCGTACGTGCGCCGGATCCTGGTGAACCTGGTCAACGACCGCTGGCGGCGGCTGAGCCGCTCCGGCGAGCGGCCCGCCGCAGCGCCCGGCGCCGAGCGCGCCGACCCGCGCGACGCCTACCGGTCAGTGGAGTTGCGCGCGGAGCTCGTCACGGCGCTGCACACGCTGCCGATGGGGATGCGCACCGTGGTCGTCCTGTACTACCTCCACGACCTGGGGGACCAGGAGATCGCGCAGACGCTGGACATCTCCCCCGGCGCCGTACGCTCCCAGCTCGCCCGCGGCCTCGCGAAACTGCGGGCCGCACTGCCCCGGCAGGACGTCCCGTCCGTGCCGCCGATCTCGCGCGGAGGTGCGTGATGACCCGCTTCCCGTCCCCCGATCCCGACCCCGACCACACCGCCTCCGCCCCCGGCTTCGACCGCGACTTCGGCCCCGACTTCGACAAGGAACTCCTCGCCGCCATGACCGCATTCGCCGACAACACCCCGGCCCCCGTCATCGACGCCCTCGCCGTCCGGCGCACGGTACGCCGTCGCACCGTGCTCAGCGGCGCGGTGGCGGCGGCCGCGGTGGTCGCCATCGGCACGGGCGCGACGCTGCTCGCACCGGGTTCGGGCCCGTCGCCCTCCGGAGGCCTGCCGGCGGGCCCCGCGAACGCCTCGGCACCGATGTCCTCCGGCACGCCCTCCCCCAGCGCGTCGTCCGGCGCGCCCTCCCCCGCCGGGTCCGCTCCCGCCCCCGGGCCGTCGATGGCCTTCGGCACCCCCTCGCCGGCGATGCAGCCGACCGACGGGGTGCAGGTGAGCGTGCCGCCGATCACCGGCCTGACCAAGGACGCGGCCGTCAAGCTGCTGGAGGCGGCGGGGCTGCGCTACGAGATCCACGAGTTCACCGACTGGAACGTGCCCGCCGGTTCGGTCATCAACTCCGAGCCGCAGGCCGGCCGCACCGCGTCGGCGCACTCGACGGTCCAGGTGTTCGTCTCCAAGGGCACGCCGGGCCACTGACCGGCCCTGCCGCCCCAGGGCCCGCCCGCCCTTCGTACGCAGGGCGGGTGGCTGCGGCGGCGCCAGGGTCGGTGCACCGGAAGGCGCCGACAGCGAGGCAAGCGCGCCCAACACCGCGACGCAGACCGCGAGTTGACGACACCCCCCGACCCCGCCGCAGCACCCGGCCCAGGCCCTGCTACGCCGGTTGCGGATCGCGGCCCCGAGGAGCCGCACGAAGAGCCGGCACCACCAGGGCCAGGGGCGCAGCATGCCGACGACCTCGCGCAGTGGTGGGCCGGGCAGGTTCGCAGGCGGTCGCGGGCCGTGGACCGGCCCGACCGGGTGAGGGGCGGCGCGGCCCCGGGCGGCCGGTCGCGCGGCCCCCCTTCTGCGGGCCCCACCTGCGGCGATCTAGGGTGCAGGCATGATCTCCTCACCGATATCCGGCCCCGACCAGGCGATGCGGGTGCTGATGGAGGGCAATGCCCGTTTCGTCGCGGGCAGCCCGGAACATCCCAACCAGGACGCCGGGCGCAGGGCCGCCCTCGCGCCGGCGCAGCGGCCCTTCGCGGTGCTGTTCGGCTGTTCGGATTCCCGGCTGGCGGCCGAGATCATCTTCGACCGTGGGCTGGGTGACCTGTTCGTGGTGCGGACGGCCGGGCACGTCACCGGGGCGGAGGCGCTGGGCAGCGTCGAGTACGGGGTGAGCGTGCTGGAGTGCCCGCTGGTGGTGGTGCTGGGGCACGACTCGTGCGGCGCGGTGGGCGCGGCGATGGATGCGCTCGACCGGGGGCGGCTGCCGGGCGGGTTCGTGCGGGACGTGGTGGAGCGGGTCACCCCGAGCGTGGTGTCGGCCCGGGCCGCGGGCATCGAGGACCCGGACGGGATCGTCGACGAGCACATCCGCCAGACCGTGGACCTGCTGCTGGAGCGTTCCCAGTTGCTGGCCGCCAAGGTGGCCGAGGGTGCGGTGGCCGTCGTGGGCCTGTCCTACCGGCTGCGCGACGGCCAGGCCCGTACGGTGGCCGCCCGCGGCCCGGGCGGCGCCTCGCTCTGACCGACCGGCCGGACCGGCCCGCGCGGCTGCCGAACCAGCCCGTACGGCCGAACCGACGTGCGCGGCCGAACCAGCGCGTAGGGCCCGATCCGCGCGTACGGCCGATCCGCGCGTACGGCCGATCCGCGCGTACGGCCGGCTGCCGCCGGCGGGGCCGGGAACGCCGTGTCCGATCACCGCCAGCGCCCCGACCCGGGCGGGGGCAGAGTCGGAGATCGGCAACGGTTTCCCACCCAAGGACGGCATTCCCGTGCACAAGGCCACCGACCTCAAGGTCCTCTACTTCGGCACCCCGGTGGTGCTGATCAGCTCGCGCAACGAGGACGGCGGCGCCAATCTGGCGCCGATGTCCTCGGCGTGGTGGCTGGAGCGGTCCTGCGTGCTGGGCCTCGGCAACAGCGCCCAGACCGCCATCAACCTGCGACGCGAGGGCGAGTGCGTGCTCAACCTGCCCTCCTCCGGGCAGGTCGACGCCGTCGACGCCCTCGCGCTGCTGACCGCCAACCCGGATCTGACCGAGCGCCGGCGCCAGCAGGGCTACCGCTTCGAACGGGGCAAGTTCGCCGCCGCCGGGTTCAGCGAGCAGCCGTCGGAGCTGGTGCGCGCGCCGCGCGCCGCCGAGTGCCCGGTCCAGTTGGAGTGCCGGTTGGAGGCGGCCACGCCGCTGGCGGGCAACCCGCACTGCACCGCCTTCGAGGTCACCGTGGTGCGCGCGCACGTCGAGGAGCGCCTGCTCGTGCCCGGCACCGACCACTACGTGGACCCGCTCGGCTGGGATCCGCTGATCATGAAGTTCTGCGAGTTCTTCGGCGACGGGCGCCGGCTCGCCCCCTCCCGCCTCGCCGAGGGCTGGCGGATGCCGGGCCGCCTGCCCGTCGGCGTCTGAGCCGCGCCACCGACCGTGCTGGTCGCAGCCGTCAACGAGCGGCTGCGACCAGCACTTTCACAACAGGCCCTCGCAGGGGGCTACTTCCAGGCGTCGTTGACCGTGGCCGCGTACCGGTCGTTGTTGGTCAGCGGGTTGAGGCCGAGCGCGCCGTCGATGGTGCGCAGCAGACCGTACTGGTCGGTGCGCTGGCTCGACTGGTAGCCGGGCTTGACGGTGTCCTGCGAGCCGAGCAGCAGGGTCGGGGTCTGGTTGGGGTAGTTCGGGCCGTAGGCCTTGGTCGAACCGGTGCAGGCCGGGCGCTCCTGCCCGGTGGTCCTAGGCGCTGGCCCCGCAGGAGTCGCAGATGCGGGTGGCGGGCAGCTGGAGGAAGCAGGAGGGGCAGATCGCCGGGGGGCGGGGCGGGGTGGCGGCGGCCGCCTTGCGGGTGACGGAGGCCTGGAGGCGCGGGGCCAGGGCGGGGGTGCCGCCGTCGGCGGGCAGTGGTGCGCCGAAGTGGCGGTAGCAGGCGAGGCGGGCGGCGGCGGCGTGGTGTTCGCGGTCCATGTCCGCTGCCAGCGGCGGCTGTCCGGCCACCGCCAGCACCTCCTGGTAGCCGACGCCGACCATGCCGTCGGTGGAGTGGACCACCAGTGCGGTCAGCGGCGGGTCCCCGCGGCGGTGTGCCTCGCGCACCACCAGGGCCAGGACTTTGCCGATCCAGGTGCGCTGGTGCACCTTGGTGCGCACCCCGGCCGCTTCCTGCACGGTCTCGGCCAGTTCGGCGTAGGTGATCACCGCGTGGTAGCGGCGGGCCACGTCCACCAGGGCCGGGTAGGCGGCCCTGGTCCAGGCGACCTGGGCCTGGGTGGAGCTGACCGCCGAACCGTCCGCGACCCGCCAGTAGCCGCGCTGTTGCTGTTCCATTCGACCGCCCCTGAAACCTCGTCCGAACCTCGCCCACCGGTCCCCGCCGGGAGCGAGGCTACCCCTCCCTCCGGCGCCTCGGGCCGCCGGGGGCTTGACTTCAAGTGCTGTTGAAGTCGTCGAATGGGTCCCGACCGCAGCCGTACGGGCATCGCGGTCGATGCCCCGCCCGTACGGAACGACCCGGGTCCGGGGCCGTCTGCTTCCCGATCGTGCCGCAGGCGGCCCCGGCCCCGCCGTCGTCCGCCGGCCCGCCATCCGCCACGGGGCGCAGGCCGGACGTCACCAGCAGAACCGGACGCCACCAGCAGAACCGGGCGACGGGCTCAGGCCGCGGCTTCGGCGAGGGTGTGGGCGACGAGGGCGTTGGCGTGGCCGTGGCCGAGGCCGTGCTCGGTCTTGAGCCAGGCGACGAGCTCCATGTGCTTGCCGAGCGGGGAGGCGCGGATGAGGTCCTTCCACTCGGCGACGGGTCGGCCGTACTTCTTCTCGATGGACGGGAAGTAGCTGGCGGGGCCCTTGGCGGGGGTGGCGGTCATGGTCGGTACGCCCTTTCGGGAACGGATGCGGTCGCGGTCTACACAGGGAGGACCGCGACCGCATCGTCAACTCATCGCCCAGCCGGAGTGATCCGCGTCACACCCCGACCTTGCGCTTGGCCCGGCGCCCGGCGGGCGGGGCGGGGTCGGCGTTCCAGGCGGCGACGGGGTTGCCGAGCCAGCGGGTGGTGCCCGGGACGTTCTCGCCGCGCATGACCAGGGAGGCGGGGCCGACGGTGGTGCCGGCGCCGAGGGAGGAGTTGAGCAGGACGATGGAGTGCGGGCCGGTGGTGGAGCCGGGGCCGAGGTGGACGGGGCCCAGGCGCATGACCCGGTCGTGGAAGAGGTGGGTCTGCAGGACGGTGCCGCGGTTGACGCTGGCGCCGGCCTCGACGGTGACGAGGTCGCTCTCGGGCAGCCAGTGGGTCTCGCACCACACGCCGCGCCCGATGTGGGCGCCGAGGCTGCGCAGCCAGGCGTTGAGGTAGGGCGTGCCGGTGATGCTGGAGCCGCCGAAGGGCATGGCGAGTTCCTCGACGAAGCTGTCGTAGAGCTCGTTGCGCCACACGAAGGTGGACCACAGGGGGTGTTCGGCGACGCGGAAGCGCCCGACGAGGAGCCACTTGGCGGCGGTGGTGACCAGGCAGGCGACGACGGCGGCGCCGATGAGGACGAGGCCGGCGGCGGCCAGGGCGCGCGGGAGGCCGTAGTCGTCGCGCAGTTCCTGGAGGGTGGCGAGGACGAGGTCGCCGAGGAGGGCGGCGAGGACGATGGGCAGCAGGCGGCACAGCTCGACGCCGGCGCGGGCCCACATCAGGCGCCGGGGCGGGTTGTAGGTGCGGGCGTCGCCGCCGGCGGCCGCGACGCGCGGCAGGGCGAAGGCGGGACGGCCGAGCCAGGAGGAGCCTTCGGGGGCGTTGACGGGGGTGTCGGACAGGACGCCGACGAGGGAGTTGTCGGGCAGTCGGCGGCCGGGGCCGACGATGCCGGAGTTGCCGACGAAGGAGCGGCGCCCGACGTGCGAGGGGCCGATGTGCAGCCAGCCGGCGCGCAGCTCGTAGGGGGCGACGAGGGTGTCGTCGGCGAGGAAGGCGCCGTCGTCGACGCGCATCAGGCCGGGCAGGGCCAGGACGGTGGAGGCTTCGACGCGGCGGCCGACCTTGGCGCCGAGCAGGCGCAGCCACACCGGGGTGAAGAGGCTGGCGTAGAAGGGGAAGAGGGTGCGCCGGGCGGTGTCGCTGAGCCGGGTGACGGCCCAGGCGCAGAAGGCGACGCGGCCGTGGGCGGGGTGGAAGCCGGGGCGCAGCGGGATGGACAGGAGGCGGACCGTGGTCGCTATCAGCGTGGCGTGGCACACCAGGGTGAGGGCGGCCAGCGGGATGGTGGCGGGCAGGAGCTGGAGGAGGGCCGCGGTGAGGGTGCGGTCGGTGTCGACCATCGTGAAGACGATGGCGAGCGCGGGGAGGGCGGCGATGATCGGCAGGAGGCCGAAGACGGTCAGGCCGACGCCGTAGGCGAGGTTCCAGAAGCGGGAGCGGGGGGTGGCGGCGGCCGCGGGCCAGGTGGTGCGGGCCTCGGTGGAGGGCCGGGCCGGGGAGCCGTGCCAGTGTTCGCCGGCGGGTACGGCGCCGGTGACGCAGGAGCCGGGGGCGATGTCGGCGCCGGCGCCGATGCGGGCGCCGGGCATGAGGGTGGAGCGGCCGCCGATGCGGGCGCCGTCGCCGATGTCGATGTGGCCCAGGTGGAGGGTGTCGCCGTCGAGCCACCAGCCGGCGATGTCGGCTTCGGGTTCGACGGTGGCGCCGGCGCCGATGCGGGCGAGGCCGGTGACGGGGGGCAGGGTGTGCAGGAGGACGCCGGCGCCGATGCGGCAGCCGAGCGCGCGGGCGTAGCGCAGGGCCCAGGGGGTGCCGGCGAGGGCGCCGACGCCGAAGAGGGTGACGGCGCGTTCGGCGGCCCACAGTCGCAGGTGGGCCTGGCCG
The DNA here is from genome assembly GCF_044745805.1 of Kitasatospora sp. NPDC086801. Lineage (NCBI taxonomy): Bacteria > Bacillati > Actinomycetota > Actinomycetes > Kitasatosporales > Streptomycetaceae > Kitasatospora > Kitasatospora sp. NPDC086801. The sequence goes on along the minus strand of NZ_JBIVAX010000058.1, from coordinate 7,043 downwards.
CCGCGGGGGTGGCTGCCGGGGCGCAGGCCGGCGGTGAGCAGGCGGGCGGTGCCGGCGGCGAGGAGGGTGCGGCCGGGGGCGCTGTAGAAGAGGAGGAGGCCGGCGGCGACGGGCCACCAGGAGCTGTGCGGGGCCCAGCTGAGGTGGTTGCCGATGAGGTTGTCGAAGGCGGTGAGGGCGAGGATCCAGCGCAGTCCGGAGATGCCGAAGACGCCGAGCAGGATGAGGGTCTGCCACAGGCCGGCGCTGGCGGGGGTGCGGCGCACGGTGCGGACGGGGGCGGGGGTGGGGGTGCGCGCGGCGCCGCCGGCATGAGGGGGGCCGGCGAGGTTGTCGAGGTAGTCGGCGAGGTCGCCGAGGACGGGGTGGGCGTAGAGGTCGGCGACGGAGACGCCGGGGTGGCGGGTGCGCAGTTCGGAGACGAGGCGAGCGGCGGTGAGGCTGGAGCCGCCGAGGGCGAAGAAGTCGTCGCCGTGGCCGGGGGCCATGCCGAGCATGCTCTCCCAGCGGCCGGCGAGCCAGCCGGCGGTGCCGTCCAGGGGGGCGGCGGTGCCGGGGGTGGCGGTGCCGGTGGTGGCGAGCGGCCAGGGCAGGGCGTTGCGGTCGACCTTGCCTGAGGTGCGGGTGGGCAGGGAGTCGACGAGGGCGAGGACGGGCACGAGCGGGGCGGGCAGGCGTCCGAGCAGGTGCTGGCGGGCGGCGGTGAGGTCGGGGATGGTGCCGGGCTGGGCGACGAGGTAGCCGACCAGCAGGTCGGCGCCGGCGGGGCTCTTGCGGACGGCGGCGGCCGCGGCGCGGATGCCGGGCAGGGCCTGGAGGGCGGCGTCGATCTCGCCGAGTTCGATGCGCCGGCCGCCGAGTTTGATCTGGTCGTCGGCGCGGCCGACGAAGACGAGGCCTTCGGGGTCGTTGCGCACGAGGTCGCCGCTGCGGTAGACGCGCGGGGAGGCGAGGGCGGGGTGGGCGCTGAACTTCTCGGCGTCCTTGGCGGGGTCGAGGTAGCGGGCGGTGCCGATGCCGGTGATGAGGAGTTCGCCGGTCTCGTACCAGGGCACGGGGTGGCCGGCGGCGTCGACGACGGCGATCTCCCAGCCGTCCAGGGGGGTGCCGATGCGTACGGGCTGGCCGGGGAGCATGCGGGCGGCGGTGGCGACGACGGTGGTCTCGGTGGGGCCGTAGGTGTTCCAGAACTCGCGGCCGGGGGTGGCGAGGCGCTCGACGAGTTCGGCGGGGCAGGCCTCGCCGCCGACGATGATCAGGCGCACGGCGTCCAGGCACTCCTGCGGCCACAGGGCGAGCAGGGTGGGGACGGTGGAGATGGCGGTGATGCGGCGTTCGACGAGCCAGGGGCCGAGGTCCGTGCCGGCCTTGACGAGGGAGCGGGGGGCGGGCACCAGGCAGGCGCCGTGGCGCCAGGCCAGCCACATCTCCTCGCAGGAGGCGTCGAAGGCCACCGACAGGCCGGCCAGGACGCGGTCGCCGGGGCCGAGCGGCTGCTGCCGGAGGAAGAGGCGGGCCTCGGCGTCGACGAAGGCGGCCGCGGAGCGGTGGGTGACGGCGACGCCCTTGGGGCGGCCGGTGGTGCCGGAGGTGAAGATGATCCACGCGTCGTCGGCGGGGGTGGGCCAGGCGGGGTTGCCGCGGGGCTCGGCCCCGGAGCCGGGGGCGAGTCGGCGTTCGGCGCCGAGGACGGCGCACACCTGGGCGTCCTGCCAGATCATGTCGGCGCGCTCGTCGGGGTCGTCGGCGTCGACGGGCACGTAGGCGGCGCCGCAGCGCAGCACGGCGAGGATGGCGACGTACAGGTCGGCGGTGCCGGAGGGGATGCGCACGCCGACCCGGTCTCCGGTGCCGATGCCGTGCCCGGCGAGGACGCCGGCGAGGGTGTCGACCTCGTGCATGAGGGCGCGGTAGTCGAGTACGGCGGTGCCGGTGTCCAGCGCGGGTGCGTGCGGGTGGGCGTCGGCGGTGGCGGTGACGATGTCGAGCAGGCTGCGGGGGTGCGCGGGCCGGACCGCCGGCCAACCGGCGGCGTGGGCGGGCCCGGGACGGTTCAGCGTTCCCGGGCCTGCCATGTCCTGGCGTGCGTCCATAAGGGGTGTCCTCGGTTGAAGGTCATAGGGATGAGTACGGGGAGTCACCTTGCGTGGTGCCTCACTCACCATGACTCGACTGGGAGCCCGCTGGATGCCGTGAAGGTGTAGTCAAAGGAACTTTTCATTTTCGGCGACATATGGGGGCATCAAGGAACGATTCGAAAGTCATTTCGGGGTTTTTCGATCGCTTTCAGTGGCGAAGGGTAATCGTCTGAGGCAGGAGACGTATGGCGGGAAGGCGAACAGTGGTCTACGCCATAGCGGCGGGAACGCTACCGGTAGTGAAAGCGGACCCACCAAATCTGGAGGTTTAGCGATGATGGTGGCCGGATCCCGCCGGTGGCCCGGCGACGCGGGGAGCGGCGCGGACGACGGCGGCCCCGGCGGCCCGTCTGGCGGCGCGCGGCTCGTCTGGTACGCGGCGTACGGGTCGAACCTGCACGCCGCCCGGCTCGCCTGCTACCTGCGCGGCGGCCGCCCCGACGGCGGCGCGCGCACCTACCCCGGCTGCCGCGACCGCCGACCGCCGCGCCGGGACGTGGCCGCGGTGCTGCCCGGCACGCTGTACTTCGCGCGGGAGTCGGCGGTGTGGGGCGGCGGCAGCGGCTACTACGACCCGGATGTGCCCGGTGAACTCCCCTGCCGCGCCTACCTGGTGACGGTTGGTCAGTTCAGCGACATCGCCGCCCAGGAGATGCACCGCTCCCCCGGCGCCGACCTCGACCTCACCCGCGCCCTCGCGCACGGACGCGACCGGCTCGGGCCCGGCCGGTACGAGACGCTGGTGCACGCGGGCGACCTGGACGGGCACCCGCTGCTGACCTTCACCGCCCCCGAAGGCCTGGCCGGCGCCGCACTCAACCCGCCCTCGGCCCCCTACCTGCGCACCCTGGCCGCCGGCCTGGCCGAGTCCCACGGCTGGAGCGCGCGCCGCTGCGCCGACTACCTGGCCTCCCGCCCGGGCGCCGCCGGGCACTGGAACGCGGCGGACGTCCTCGCCGTACTGGGCGGTGGTCTGGACCTTTAGGTGCCGTTCACCAGGTGGTGACCGTACGGTGACAACTACGTGGGTTCCGGCCACATCAGGCAAAGGAAGCGCCAGGCCACCGCACGGGTGAACCGGCGCTTCCCGCCCGCGGGTGGCGGCGGCCGGCGGCGGCCGGCGGCGGCCACCCGGCGGCTTCGTCAAAGGCGGTTTTAAGATCGCGCCCTTCAGCTTGAGCGTTGGCCGTGGAGGAGGAGGGGGACGGCGCGGTTGGCGAGGGCTTCGGCGGCGCGGGCGGCCTGGGCGGGGGCCATGACGTCCGGGAGTTCGTGGGCGGGGACGAAGCGGGCGCCGAACAGGCCGCTGCGGTGCCGGGGCGGGACGGTCAGGCGGGCGGCGGCGTGCTCGGTGACGGTCCCGCCGTCGAAGACCAGGTTCAGGCGCTCCAGGTAGCGGTCGGCCGGGGTGAAGTCGACGGCCAGGACGTCCGCAAGGCGCAGGTTGAGGCCGGTCTCGGCGTGGAGGTGACGGGCGGCGGCGAGGTTGGGCGGCTCGTTGGGCTGGGCGGCGCCGCCCGGGAGGATCAGGCCGTCCATGTAGTCCGGGTCGACGAGCAGGACGTCGCCGCGCGGGTTGCGCACGAGGACGAGGCAGCCGAGCCGACACACCGGCGGCTTGGCGAGGAGACGGGGGTCGCGCATCGGGCGGTTCACTTCCTGAGGGCGGCGAGGAGTACGAGGGAGAAGCCCGCCCACCAGAGCAGGCGGACCAGGAGTTCAGCCGTCATGCGTCAGGCGCTCGTAGCGCAGCCCCTTGCGCAGCAGGTCGACGACCCGCAGGAGTGCGGACGGGCAGGCGCAGCCGAGGCTGATCAGGTAGCAGCCCGTCCTGCGGCCGTGCTCCCAATCCACCTCGACGGACGGCAACTTCACTCCACCCAGGGCAAGGACGGCCGTCAGGTCGTCGACAACGTCGGCCGCCTGCCGCCGCTGATCGGCCGTGGCGCGGTTGAGGACGGATCCCATCACGCCCCCACCTGCCGCCGAACCTCGAACCCCCGCCAGGCGCTGAAGGCGGCGGAGAACGAGGAGAAGGAGGCCAGCTCACCCGAGGTACCGCTGCGCAGCCACTCCCCCGTCGTCTCGTTCCGCACCCGGTAACACCGGCCCTCCGGGTCCCAGCGGACCCCGTAGCCGTGGAGCCGGGGCACTTGGACATCGCCCATGGGAGTAACCTTCCGCGATCAGAGTTTCACGTTCTGTGCACATGGTGGCTCTGTGTCGCCTAGCATCGGAAGTGGCAGACGACTTGACCTCGGTGGTCTGGAGAGTTGGAGCAGCCATGGTGAACATCAAGGAAATTGACCCGCAGTCATCTCCCTGGGCTCCGTTCGGGGTCCAACTCCGCAGGTCACGCAGGGCGATGGGGCTCAAGCAGGAACAGCTCGCGCGCAAGATCGGAGTCCACCCGTCCTACGTCTCGTTCGTCGAACTTGCGCAGCGACCGCCGAGTGAGAAGTTTGCTACCAAGGCCGACGAAGTCCTGCAGACCGGCGGGACCCTGCTGCTGATGTACTGGCAGCTCAAGCACACTGCCCTGGTCCCGGGCTTCCCCGAGTACGCCAACTACGAGAACCGTGCCGCCGAGGTCAGGCTGTTCTCGATCGACATCGTGTCTGGCCTGCTGCAAACCCCGGCCTACGCCAGCGCTTGGGAAGCGGGCAACGTCCGGCGTGGCAACGCCACCCCCGAACAGGCCGAGGAGCGAGTGAACTTCCTCATGACGCGCCAGCAATTCCTGAACCGCACCCCTCCGCCTCTCCTTCATGCGGTTCTCGACGAGAGTTGCCTGCGTCGGACTGTCGGAGGAACAGAGGTGATGATCGAACAACTGCGGCACCTCGATGAGTTGGCCGCAAACCCGAACATCCTCCTCCAGGTAGCCCCGTATTCTTTGGGTGAGGACCGGCCTTTCAGCTCACACGTGACGTTGCTGACCATGCCGGACCGCAAACTGCTCGGATACACAGAAACCGAGCTGCGCGGGTACCTCGACCGCGATATCAACGCTGTCCTTCCGCTAGCCAGGGACTACGATCGGCTGCAGATCGGGGCACTGAATCAGGCCGCATCCGTGAAGATGATCCGTGCGGTACGGAAGGACTATGAGGATGGACGTTGACCTGGCTAGCGCCGGCTGGCGTAAAAGCACGTACAGCGGCGGGCAGAACGGCTGCGTCGAGGTCGCCGACGGCTTCACCGGTCTCATGCCCGTCCGCGACTCCAAGGACCCCGACGGGCCCGCCCTCCTCTTCTCCTCCTCCGCCTGGCAGGCCTTCGTCACCGCCGTCCGCGCCGACGAGTTCGACGCCCGGTAGCAGCAACTCCCGGCCCCGCCACCCCGATCCAGGGCGGCGGGGCCTTCTCAACCCCTCCGCCCGGTTCAGCCCGCCCGCCGCGAGACCTTCGAGGAGACCGGAATCGCCATCGGTGTCCACCGCCAACTGACCGTGCGTCCTCGATGCTTCCGAGGTAGCGCCGCGGCGGCGATGGCGGGCAACCTGGCGTACTTCGGCGCCCACCGCCCGGCCAGCACGGTCCTCGGCGTCACCGAACTGGCCTTCCCCGGGCAGGTCGTCGAGATCAGCTTCATCGCCGACACGAAACTGCCCGTCTGAGCCCGCCTGAGCCCGGCCCCGCCCGGAAGAGGTCACCCCGACGACCGGCGGAGTGGGGGGGGGGGGCCGCCCCCCGCCCCCACCCCCCCCCCCCCCCCCCCCCCCCCGGCCCGCCCCCCCCCGCCGGGGGGGGGGGGGCGCGCCGCCCCCCCCCCCCCCCCCCCCCCCCCCCGCCCGTCCCGCGCCCTGCGTACCGGCGAACCCGGTCGCGCGCTCAGGGAGAGCCTTCACCTCGGATCAGCCGCAGCGCGGGCGCTGCACGCCCGGCCTGCTCCCGCCCGGTTTCCTTCTCGGCTTCCTTCTCAGCTTCCTTCTCGGCTTCCTGCTCGGCCACCAGGTCCGCCGCCGCGCGGGCGCCCATCGCCCGCAGCTCGGCCTTGAACTCCTCGTCGGCCTCCTCATCGCCCGGGTAGGCGGCCACGTACTTGATGCCGTGCTCGTCCTCCCAGGCATAGCAGTGGTACTGCGTCGTCGCCTCATCCCCCACAGGGAACCTCCGCTCCTCGCCTTCGGGGTGACCACCGTAGGCGACCGGCCCGCACCGGAGAAGGAGCCTGGTCGCCGGCACTCCACACCCCGCCACGCTCCTGGCGGGCCACTCATCGCCTGCCGGCCGCGCGTTACCGGCCCCTATCCCCTGCCGCCCCTGCCCCCTCGCGAGCTGCCCGACCCTGATGACCGTTCCCCCGATCGAGGGAAGGGGTGCCAGTCCGTGCGCTCGTTCCGGGCCGAACCGAGACACTGAAAGCCATGAGGATCTGGAACAGACCCATCCTGGGCGTGGTCGCACTGGCTGCCGCGGCCATGCCGAGCCTGCTCGCCACGGTGCCGGCTCAGGCGACCGGTCCGGCGGTGGCCACCCACTCCACCGAGCGCACGTCCCGGCGCGACGTCTTCGTACCGCGCATCCTCTCCCCCCGCGCGGGGACGGTCTGGCGAACCGGCGAGCGGGTCGACGTCACCTGGGACGTCTCGGATCCGCCGACGCAGATCACCAACCGCACGGGGCTCATCGCCTTGCGCGTGGGCGACGTCACCCTCCTCGACCGGATCCTCGCCAGCGACTTCGACATCCTGCTGGGACGCGTGGAGGTGACCGTGCCGGACGTTCCCCCCGGAGACGACTACCGGGTCGTCCTGTCCGGCGACTCCGGCAACTGGTCCGAGCCCTTCACGATCACCTCGGACGGCTAGTACTCCAGCTGTAGATCGCTCTTTGGGCTGCTGGTGCCTACGCTTTCCGCGGTTTGCGGCGCTTGCCCCAGCTGCCGTGTGGCCGGTTCCG
>NZ_JBIVAX010000057.1:0-44235 GCF_044745805.1 Kitasatospora sp. NPDC086801 | reverse complement strand
ATCGGTAAGCCGTGTGCGGGAAAACCGCACGCACGGATTGAAAGGGGACGGAGGAACCAGGCCCGCGAGGGCACTGCGCCTCCAACTACCAATGACCGAGCCGGAATTCCTCGCCACGACCAGGGCGTTCTACGACGCCATCGCCGCCGACTACGCCGACCGCTTCCGCGACGAACTGGCCGGCGAGCCGCTGTCCCGGGCGCTGCTCGCGACCTTCGCGGAACTGGTCCGGGCCGAGCGCGCCGACGCGAAGGTGGCGGAACTGGGTTGCGGCCCCGGCCGGGTGACGCACCACCTGCACGGTCTCGGCCTCGACATCCGCGGCATCGACCTGTCGCCGCGGATGGTCGAGCTGGCCCGTGCGACGTACCCCGGGCTGGACTTCACCGAGGGCTCGCTGTTCGACCTCCCCCTGGGGGACGGCGAGTTGACCGGTGCGATCGCCTGGTACTCGATCATCCACACCCCGGCGGAGCGCCTGCCGGAGGTGTTCGCCGAGTTCGCGCGGGTGCTCGCCCCGGGCGGCCACCTGCTGCTCGCCTTCCAGGTCGGCGACGAGCTCCTGCGGATCGACCAGCCCTTCGGCCACCCGGTGGCGTTGGACTTCCGCCGCCAGCAGCCGGACCGGATCGCGGAGTTGGTCCGCGAGGCCGGGCTGCGGCTCACCTCCCGCACGCTCCGCGAGCCGGAGGAGGGCGGGCAGCCGACCCCGCAGGCCTACCTGCTGGCCCGCAAGCCCGCCTGAGTCGCGCGGGCCGCCTGAGCCGTGTGGGGTGGCGGTGGCAGCAGCATGACAGTGGTGCCGGTGGGGTGTGGGCGGCCTGACGGCGGGCGCCCCGAACCTTGGTGACAGCAACTCAGCTCACCGAACAGGGAGGCCCGCCCATGCCCCGACCCCGCCTCACCTCCGCCCTCAGAACCGGCGCCGCCGCGGCCGCCGGGCTGCTGCTGGCCGGCCTCGCCCCGGCCGCCTCGGCGGCCGCCGCCCCCGCGGCGCCGGTGCCCCGGCTGGACTGGCGGTCCTGCGTGCCGGACTTCGACTGCGCCCGCGCCACGGTGCCGATGGACTACCGCGACCCAGCCGGGCGCACCGTCGAGCTGGCCGTCATCCGGCACCCCGCGACCGACCCGGCGCACCGGATCGGCTCGCTGTTCTTCAACCCCGGCGGCCCGGGCGTGCCCGGCACCCAGGCGCTGCCCGCCGTGTACGGGATGCTCCCGGCGCAGTTGCGGGAGCGGTTCGACCTGGTCAGCTTCGACCCGCGCGGCGTCGGCGACTCCACCCTGCCGCAGTGCTTCCCGGACGCGGCGGCCGAGCAGGGCCTGCTCGCGGGGCTGCCGGCCGGCTACCCGGTCGGCGCCGCCCAGGAGTCGACCTGGGCGACGACGTACGCGCGCTTCGGCCGCCAGTGCGCCGACAACGAGCGGACCGGCCTGCTCGCCCACCTGTCCACCGCCGACACGGCCCGCGACCTGGACCTGCTGCGCGCCGCCGTCGGCGACCGCCGACTGAGCTACCTCGGTGCCTCGTACGGCAGCTACCTGGGCACCACCTACGCCAACCTCTTCCCGACCCGGGTGCGCGCGATGGTGCTGGACAGCGCCCCCGACCCGGTCGCCTGGTCCTCCGGGCGCTCGCCGCAGCAGCGCGCCCTGCCGCCGTTCCTGCGCACCGGCAGCGACCTCGCCGGGGCCCGCACCCTCGACGCCTTCCTCGACCAGTGCGCCGATGCCGGACCGGCCGCCTGCGCCTTCGCGGCGGAGAGCCGGGACGCCACCCGCGCGAAGTTCGGAGAGCTGCTCGACCGGCTCGGCGGGACGCCGGTGACGCTCGGCACCCCGCCGGCGGCGGTCACCTTCGACCGGGCCTCCACCGCCTCCACCGTCCTGCCGATGCTCTTCGCGGCAGCCCCGGTGCCGGGCGCCCCCGGCACCGGCTGGCCGGCGCTGGGCGGACTCCTCCAGCAGCTGTGGACCGCCGCCCCGGACGCCTCGGCGCCGCTGCCGACCGGCGGCCAGCCCAAGCAGGCGCAGACCCTCGGCGCGCTCTGCGCCGACACCGTCAACCCGGCCGTCTCCAGTGCCGACCCGGCCGCCGACAGCACGTACCCGGCGCTGTCCGCCCTCGCCCGGGCCCGGTCGGGCGCCACCGGCCCGTACTGGGTCTGGCAGAACCAGCGCTGCGCCGGCTGGCCGGCCGAGGCCGCCCGGGACCGCTACACCGGCCCGTGGGACCGTCCGACCTCCGCGCCGATCCTCGTCGTGGCCCTCACCGGTGACCCGGCCTGGCCCTACGAGGGCTCCCGCGCGCTGGCCGACACCCTCGCCCGCGGCCGCCTGCTGACCGTCCACGGCTACGGCCACACCGCTCTGGGCAACCCGAGCGCCTGCGCCTGGGACCGCGAGCAGCGGTACCTGGTCAGCGGTGAGCTCCCGCCGCCCGGCACGGTGTGCGAGCCGGACCACCAGGCGTTCTAGCGGCGTGCCGTGCGCGTGCGCGGAACTCCGTGCGCGCGCACGCACCTCGGTACGATGAACGTCATGAACCGTGCCGACCTCACCCTGGGCCCGCTGTCCGAGCGGGACCACGCCTTCTACGGCCTGGTCTGGGCCGGCACCACCCTCGCCGCCCAGGTGGACCGCGAGCTCACCCGGGTGCACGGGCTGTCGCTGTCCTGGTTCGAGGTGATGCTCTGGCTCGCCGGGCAGCGGGAGCCGGTCGCCGCCTCCGACCTGGGTGCGAAGACGATGCTCAGCCGCAGCCAGGTCTCCCGGGTGGTCGACGCCCTGGCCGCACGCGGCCTGGTGGCCCGCACGCCCTCCGCCTCCGACGCCCGGTCGGTGCGGATCGAACTGACCGAGCAGGGCCGCGCCGCCTTCGCCGAGGCCGACGCCACCCGGCGGGCCGTCCTCGCACCGGTCTTCACCGACCGGCTCGACGAGGGCGACATCGCGGCCCTGGAGGCGGTCTGGCGCAAGCTGAAGGCTTGAGGCGCGGGCCTACGCCGCTTCGGCCCGCGGTCGGCCGGAGGCGGTCGCGATCACCTCGTCCAGGACGTCGCGGGAGCGGACCAGATCGCCGATCATCCGGTCGATCCGGTCCCGCTCGGCGGCCAGCTCCTCGACCAGCAGCGGGGTGGCGACCTCGTTCGGGCCGCCGTCGGAGTCGCGCATGCAGGGCAGGATCTCGTAGATCTTGCGGCTGTGCAGTCCGGCCGCGAACAGCTCCTGGATCAGGACGACCCGGTCCACGGCCCGCTCCGGGTAGTCCCGGTGCCCGCCCGCCGTCCGGTCGGCGGCCAGCAGGCCCTGCTGCTCGTAGTAGCGCAGCGAGCGCTCGCTCACGCCCGTCCGCCCGGCCAGTTCACCGATCCGCATGCCGTCCACCCCGTCGCCGTGACCGAAACGCTTGAACCTGACGCCGATGTTAGCTTCCACGGTCCTCGCGCCGGCCGGATAACACGGGGCCGCCACCTGGCGCCGGACCGGGGGTGACGCGCGTCGGCGGACGGGTCATGCCATGATCCCTGCATGGCTTCCAACGTTTTCTTCGACATCGAGATCGACGGCGTTCCGTCGGGCCGCATCGTCTTCAAGCTGTACGACGACGTCGTCCCCAAGACCGCCCAGAACTTCCGCGAGCTCGCGACCGGCCAGAACGGCTTCGGCTACGAGGGCTCCGGCTTCCACCGCGTGATCCCGCAGTTCATGCTGCAGGGCGGTGACTTCACCAACCACAACGGCACCGGTGGCAAGAGCATCTACGGCGAGAAGTTCGCCGACGAGAACTTCAAGCTCAAGCACACCCGCCCGGGCCTGCTGTCGATGGCCAACGCCGGCCGCAACACCAACGGCTCGCAGTTCTTCATCACCACCATCGTGACCGACTGGCTGGACGGCAAGCACGTCGTCTTCGGCGAGGTCCTCGAGGGCATGGACGTCGTGACGGCGGTCGAGAAGCTCGGCTCGCAGAGCGGCCGCACCTCGGCGAAGGTCACCATCGCCAAGTCCGGCATCGTCGAGTAGTCACCGGTTCATCAGTTCGAAACCGCACACCGCCCCGGCCGGGGAAGTCCGATCAGCCGACTTCCCACTCCGGGGCGGTGGCGTGTCCGGGGGCAGGGTAACGGGGTAACCGATCGGCGCGGGCCGGAACCGCCCAATCGCTCCGGTGCCCGCCCGGTCGCTCTAGGCTCTCCGTACGCGGTCGGAGCCGCGCCCAACCAGACTCTCCGGCAAGGTGGTTCACCGATGGAACAGGACGCCGACGACGGCGCGGTGACGTACGAGCAGGTGACGGTGGTGTCCCTCGCCTCCTGCGAGCCGGTCAACCCGGCCCGGATCGCGGTGCGGGTCGCCTGCGAGGCCATGACGGTCAAGCGGGTGGCGGGCTACTGGGTGCGCTGGGACGAGCGCTGGGGCCCGGAGGAGATCCGCCACCACTCCCGCTGGGTGTCGGAGGAGGAGTACGTGCGGCCGGGCACCGGCGGCGTGGACGGCGCGCTCACCGTGACGGTGGCCGCGTACTGGACGTACCAGGACGGCGGCAGCCCGCGCCGGCCGACCACGGAGACCGCGGTGGCCTTCCGGCCGGGCGAGGCCGAGCACGAACTCGTGCTGGAGCGGCCCGACCCGCACCGCCCGGCGGCCCTGACCGTGCACCTGACCGGCGCCCGCTGGCTGGCGGGCGGTGAGGGGCGGCTGATCCACTACGGCTACGCGGGCGCCACCGAGGCGGCGGGTGGCGAGGGGGAGTGGCTGGTCCGCTTCCCGGAGTGCGGCACCGGCCTGCTCCCGCAGGCCGGCTAGACAGGGGGAGCGCCGGCATGGCCTACTTCGTCGTCGAGTTCGTCTTCACCGCGGACACCGAGCGCCGCTTGGCGATCCGCCCCAGGCACCGCGAGTACCTCGCCGAGCTGACCGGGGCGGGCTCGCTCGTCCTGTCCGGCCCCTGGGCCGACGACACCGGCGGCCTGCTGGTCTACCGCGCCGAGGACCGGGCCGCGGTGGAGCGCATCATGGAGCTGGACCCCTACTCGGCCGACGGAGCGGGTGTGATCGCGGGGGCGCGCATCACCGAGTGGACGCCGGTCTCCGGCTTCCTGCTCCCGCACCTCCAGGGCTGATCCCCAGGGTGCGGGGTCAGGCCACCGCCGCCCGAACCCCTTCCCGCAGGCCGACTTTGCGGGCGGGAGCGCCGGCCCAGATCTCGCCGGGCCCGGTGGAGCGGGTGAGGACGGCGTTGGCGCCGACGACGGTGCCGGCGCCGACGGTCAGCACGCCCTCCTTGCACACCACCTTGGCGCCCGCGCACAGCACCGCGCCGTCCTCGACCACCACCCGCCGCATGGCGCTGCGCTCCTGCGGCACCCACGGGTCGGCCCGGCCGATGGTGACCCCGTTGTAGAGCGTCACGCCGGCGCCGAGGGTGGTGTACGGGTGGAGCACCGTGCCGAAGCCGCGGTGGAACACGACGAGCCCGGGCCCGATCTCGCAGGCGGCGGGCACCTCCATGCCGTAGAGCGCGAGCGCCTCCTGGACCAGGCGGCCCAGGAGGCGGTGGCGGCGGCGGTAGACGAGCGCGGTGACGAGCGACATCCACCCATTGTGGCGCCGCGACTACGCAAAGTCGCAAACGGCCGCGTGATGTCCGGGCTTACTTGATGTCCGGGACCGCGGTGTCGTTCTTGAAGGCGTCGAAGACCTGCTTGGACTTGGCGGCGTCCCACAGGACCGCCGACTCCCCGGTCTTGGTCCGGTAGTCCGGGTTGCCGATCGGGACGGTCAGGGTCTTGCCGCCGCCGCCGTTGACGTCCTTCATGGCGAGGAAGAGCGAGCCGAGGTCGGTGAGGCCGGCGTCGTCGTCGACGATCAGGGTGCCGAGGGCGGAGTCGACCAGCGGGTAGAAGGTGAACGGGTTCAGCACGGTGCCGGGGGAGGCGGCCTGGTGGGCGAGGGCGCCGAGGAACTTCTGCTGGTTGCGCATCCGGCCGAGGTCCTGGTCGGCCATCTGGTGGCGCTGGCGGACGAAGGCGAGGGCCTGCTTGCCGTTGAGGGTCTGGTCGCCGGCCTTGAGGTCGAGGCCGGAGTCCTTGTCGTGGACGTCCTGGTCGATCTTCATCTCGACACCGCCGATGGAGTCGACGATGCCGACGAAGCCGGCGAAGCCGATCTCGGCGTAGTGGTCGATGCGGATGCCGGTGTTGAGCTCGACGGTCTGGACGAGGAGGCGGCCACCGCCGTTGCCGAAGGCCGAGTTGATCTTCGAGGTGGTGCCCTTGACGGTCTTGCCGCTGCTGTTCTTGTACTCGGGTATCGGCACCCAGGAGTCGCGCGGGATGCTCATCAGGGTGTTCCCGTTGTCCCCGACGTGCAGGATCATCATCGAGTCGCTGCGCTTGCCCTCGGTGTCGTGACCGGTGTGCAGGTCGTCCTGTTCCGAGTCGGTGAGGCCCTGGCGGCTGTCGGAGCCGACGATCAGCCAGTTGGTGCCCTTGCCGGCCGGCGGGCGGCCGGGGTAGCCGGCGAGCACGTTCTCGTGGTTGAGCTTGGAGTCGGCCCAGAACCAGGTGGAGACGGCGGTGACCATGACGGCGATCAGGACGCCGAAGACCGACCACTTGACGATCCGGCGCCGCGGCCAGCGCTTGGCCGCCTGTATACCGCCCGGCTGAGCGCCGCCCGGGCCCCCGGGCCCGCCCGGCCGTCCGGGGCCGCTCGGTCCGCCGGGGCCCCCGGGTCCGCCGGGGCCCCCGGGTCCGCCGGGACGCCCGCCGGGCTGCCCGCCCGGCCCCTGCGGCGGGATGCCGCCGACCCGGGACGGCTCCGGCTGCCGTGGCGCGGGCGCCCCCGGCCCGCGCGGGTTCATCGACGACGGCAGCGGCGGCTCGGCCGCCGCGCCGCCCCCGCCGCGCCCGTACGCGCCGCCGTTGCCGCCGCCCCCATACGGGTTCCCGCCGTCGTACGGGTTCCCGCCGCCTCCGGGGCGGCCCTCCTGCCACGTGTTCATGTCGTCGAGGATGCCCGACCCCGGCCGTGCTGACTCCCCCCGGGTACCCCGCCAGGCTGCTTGTAGCAGTTTTGATGCACGGGTCGGATCGTTCCGCCGCAACGTCCGCGCGGCCGTACGACGGCGGGGACGGGCCGTGCGGGCGCCGGTTCAAGCCGGTTCGCGGGGAGCCAGGTCACCCGCCGTTCAACTGGCGAAACGATTCTTGACCGGCTCGAACACAGCGTGTTTGCATTTCGGGTATGGATCAGCGTTGGGCACTCACGCGTCGGCGGCACGTCGACCTGCGGCGTGGTGTGGCCTGTTCGCTCTGTCGCGGCTGAAGCGCGCCCACCGGATCACCTCGGCGTCACCCCACCCACGCCGAGCACATCGCACACGTCGAGCACATCGCACACGTCGAGCACGTCGAGCACGTCGAGCACGTCGAGCACGTCGAGCACGTCGAAACACCTTCCCGGGCTCCGACCCGCAGCGGTCCTCCTGGGCCGCGTCGCGCCGCCCCCGCTTCCAGCCAAAGGTGAACCCATGGCCACCGTCCTGTCCGTTTCCGGCTCCCCGTCCGCCACCTCCCGCACCACCCGCCTGCTGCGCCACGTCGACGCCCGGCTGGAGGCCCGCGGCCACCACGTCGTCCCGTTCGAGGCGCGCAGCCTGCCCGCGCACGCGCTGCTGTCGGGCGACTTCGACCACCCGGAGATCGTCGCCGTGACGGAGCTGTTCGCCCGGGCGGACGGCGTCGTGATCGGCACCCCCGTCTACAAGGCCGCCTACTCGGGCCTGTTGAAGGCCCTGCTGGACGTGCTCCCGCAGTACGCGCTGGCCGGCAAGGCCGTCCTGCCGCTGGCCACCGGCGGCTCGCCCGCGCACGTGCTGGCGGTGGACTACGCGTTGCGCCCGGTGCTCAGTTCGATGGGCGCCGGCCACATCACCCAGGGCTGGTTCGTGCTCGACCGCCACATCACGGCCCGGGAGGACGGGGCCACCCTGGTCGAGCGCGAGACCGACACCCTGCTGGCCCCGGTCGTGGAGGGCTTCGCACAGGCCCTGGAGCGGCTGGCCGCACCGGTGCTGACCGGCTGAGGCCCCGCGGCCCGGCCCCGTACGGGGCGTCCCCGAGACGGGGCACGGCACCCCTTAGGGGGAGGGGGTGCCGCGCCCCGTAGATCCTTGGTTGGACGGCTTCATTCCGGCGGATGACGAGAGCGCCCGCCGTTCCTCCTAACGTTGTGGACGTCCCCGCTCGTGCCGACGAGGGGCGAGGTTCTCCCCGAACCGGCGCCCGCCGGGCCCGGTGGGTGGGGTCAACTCCCGGTCGACGACCCTTCCCGCGCCATGCCCGCGTCCTGCGGCATGCCCGCGCACGGAGGGCCGGCCGGGGTCGACGGTCGGGCCCACTTCTTAGGAGACTCCAGTGACGACGGCAGCCACAGCCGTGTACGACCCCCAGCTTCCCGGCGGCGCGCCCGCCGTCGCCGCCGCGGCCCGTCAGGTCAGCAAGGCGTACGGCGCGGGCGAGACCAGGGTCACCGCGCTCGACGCGGTGGACGTCGACATCCAGCGTGGCCGCTTCACCGCGATCATGGGCCCGTCGGGCTCCGGGAAGTCGACCCTGATGCACTGCCTGGCCGGCCTGGACACGGTCAGCGGCGGGCGGATCTGGATCGGGGACACCGAGATCACCGGCCTCAAGGACAAGCAGCTGACCAGGCTGCGCCGGGACAAGATCGGCTTCATCTTCCAGGCGTTCAACCTGCTCCCGACGCTGTCCGCACTGGAGAACATCACGCTGCCGATGGACATCGCCGGCCGCCGGCCGGACCAGGCCTGGCTGGACCAGGTGGTGGAGACCGTCGGCCTGGCGGGCCGGCTCAAGCACCGCCCGGCGCAGCTCTCCGGCGGCCAGCAGCAGCGCGTCGCGGTGGCCCGGGCGCTGGCCGCCCGGCCCGAGATCATCTTCGGCGACGAGCCCACCGGCAACCTGGACTCCCGGGCCGGCGCCGAGGTGCTCACCTTCCTGCGCCGCTCGGTCGACGAACTGGGCCAGACCATCGTGATGGTGACCCACGACCCGGTCGCCGCCGGCTACGCGGACCGCGTGCTGTTCCTCGCCGACGGCGTGATCGTCGACGAGATGCACGCGCCCACCGCCGACTCCGTCCTCGAACGCATGCGCCGTTTCGACGGCAAGCGCACCAGCTGAGCGGGCGGGACGACACAACATGCTGCTCAAGACCGCTCTGCGGAGCTTCTTCGCCCACAAGGGCCGGATGGCGCTCTCCCTGATCGCCGTGATGCTGTCGGTCGCGTTCGTCTCCGGCACCCTGGTCTTCTCCGACACCGCGACCAGTACCTTCGACAAGCTGTTCGCCGCGACCGCCTCCGACGTCTCCGTCCAGCCGCCCAAGCCGGCCGAGGACGACGACCGGCAGGCCTCCGACAAGCCGCGGACCGTCCCGGTGGCGGTGGCCCGGCAGGTCGCCGCGGTGCCGGGGGTGAAGTCGGCGGTGGGTCAGGTCATGGTCGAGAACGCGGCCCTGGTCGACCCGGCCACCAACAAGCTGGTCGGCCCGACCTCCGGCGCGCCGACCCTGGTCGGCAACTGGACCGACACCCCGCGCAACACGGTGCACCTCACCCAGGGCCACGTCCCGCGGAACGCGGGCGAGTTGGTGCTGGACGCGGACACCGCGAAGAAGTCCGAGCTGGGCCTCGGCGACAAGCTCCGGGTGGACAACGCCGACGGCCGGCACGAGTTCACGATCTCCGGCATCGCCTCCTTCACCACCACCAACCCCGGTGCGGCGCTGGCCTTCCTGGACACCCCGACCGCCCAGCAGGTGCTGCTCGGCGAGCAGGCGTACACCTCGGTCGAGGCGTACGGCGACGGCAGCCGCGGCGACGACCGGCTCAAGGCCGACGCCGTGGCCGCGCTGGGCACCGGCTACCAGGTCAAGACCGCGGCCGAGCAGAAGGCCGAGAACACCAAGAGCATCGGCAGCGGCCTCGGCTTCATGAAGAACGCGATGCTCGGCTTCTCGCTCATCTCGGCGTTCGTCGGCTGCTTCCTGATCATCAACACCTTCTCGATGCTGGTCGCCCAGCGCACCCGGGAGATCGGCCTGCTGCGCGCCATCGGCGGCAGCCGCCGGCAGGTGAACCGCTCCGTCCTGGTCGAGGCGCTGATCCTCGGCGTGCTCGGCTCGACCCTCGGGGTCGCGGCCGGTCTGGGCATCGCGGTCGGCCTGATCAAGCTGATGAACGCGATCGGCATGAACCTCGACGCGGGCGACCTGCAGATCGGCCCGACCGTGTTCCTCGCCGGGTACGCCCTGGGCATCGTGGTGACCCTGGTGGCGGCCTGGTTCCCGGCCCGCCGGGCGAGCCGGATCGCGCCGATGGCCGCCCTGCGCGACCACGGCACGCCGGCCGAGGGCCGCGCCAACCTGGTCCGTACGGTGGTCGGCCTCGTCCTGACGGCGGGCGGCGGCGGGCTGCTGGTGCTGGCCGCGCAGGCGGAGAAGGCGGCCACCGGCGGTCAGTACCTGGGCCTCGGCGTGCTGCTCACCCTGATCGGCTTCGTGGTGCTCGGCCCGCTGCTGGCCACCGCCGTGGTGCGGGTGCTGGGCGCGCTGCTGCCGGCGCTGTTCGGCCCGTCCGGCCGGCTCGCCCAGCGCAACGCGATGCGCAACCCGCGCCGGACCGGCGCCACCGCCGCCGCGCTGATGATCGGACTGGCGCTGGTGATCGGCTCCTCGGTGTTCAGCGCCTCGACGGTCACCTCGGCCAACGCGCAGATCGACCGGTCGGTGGGCGCGGACTACATCGTCTCGGGCGGCCGCACCTCGATCACCCCCGAGATGCTGGACGCGGTCCGCCGGACCCCGGGCATCGACCACATCACCACCCAGAAGTTCTTCAGCCCCAAGCTCCAGCTGCCGGACGGCCGGAGCGCGAGGACGAACCTCACCGCCGCGCCGCCCGCCTTCTTCGGCACCGACTTCCACCTCCCGGTCACCGCCGGTTCGGTGGACGCGATCGGCCGGGGCGAGCTGGGGATCGGCGAGGCCTTCGCGAAGGACCACGACCTGAGGGTCGGCGACCAGCTGACCGTCAGCTACGGCAAGGGCCGCACCCAGGTGCTGCCGGTGGGCGCCGTGTTCGCGAAGGGCTCGCTGTTCGGCGACGGCTCCTTCGTCGACTTCGACACCATGGCCAAGGCCGTGCCGGCCGCCGACCAGCCGCCGGTCTGGACGTTCTTCGCCAAGGCCTCCTCCGGAGCCGACGTCGCGAAGACGCTGACCGCCCTGGAGGACGCGCTCAAGGAGTACCCGCAGCTGACCATCAAGGACCAGGCCGGCTACAAGAAGGTCGTGCAGTCCCAGGTCGACACCCTGCTCTACCTGATCTACGGCCTGGTCGGCCTCTCCATCACGGTCGCCGTGCTCGGCGTGGTCAACACCCTGGCGCTGTCGGTGGTCGAGCGGACCCGGGAGATCGGCCTGCTGCGGGCGATCGGGCTCTCCCGCCGCCAGCTGCGCCGGATGATCCGGCTGGAGTCCGTGGTGATCGCGGTGTTCGGCGCGGTCCTCGGCACCGGGCTCGGGCTGGCCTGGGGCGTCACCGCCCAGCGGGTGCTGCGCGACCAGGGCCTGGCCACGCTCTCCGTCCCGACCACCACGCTCGCGGTGACGCTGGTCGCCTCGGTGGTGATCGGACTGGCCGCCGCCCTCGTCCCGGCCTTCCGGGCCGGGCGGATGAACGTCCTCGCGGCCATCGCGACGGACTGACCGGGCGGGGGCCACCAGACCCGGCGGTGGGGGGCCGCCGAGGGGGGAACGGGGGGCAGGGGCCGGGTGCGGGCAGCACCCGGCCCCTGCGGCACGGGCCGCCCCCGACCGGCTGAGATGATCGTCCGATGTTCGCCCCGGATACCCCGGACGCCCCGCCGCTGCCCAGCGCCGCGCCCTTCACCACCGCCGCCGCCACCCGCTGGCGTGCCGCCCGCACCGCCTGGCGCCTGGACGGCCGCTGGCTGGCACTGCTGCCGGCCGCCTTCGTGCTCCTGGCCACCTCGGTGGAGCCGAGCGCCGGCGCCTGCAACCTCCAGGGCGTCTGCCGGGACACCTGGGGCTCCTCGCTGGCCGGCTGGTCGGTGCTGGCCGAAGTGGTCCTGCTGGCCGCCCGGTTCCGCGGCCGGGCGCTGGTCCCGCCAGCCGTCCTCGCGGTGCTCTGGTACGCCCCGGGCGGCCTGGTCACCCCGCTCTGCCGCTGGACGGCCGTGCTGCTGCACCTGCTGCTCTCCGCCGTGCTGATCGGCGCCGAACTCGGCCGCCGCCGCGCCCGCCAGCAGCTCGACGAACTGATGGCCCCGCCCGTCCCCTTCCCCTGGACCGCCGCCGGCGCGCCCTCGCCCGTCCACCCCGACGGCCCGCCGGTGCTGCGCCGCGCGCTCGGCGGCCTGCTGCTCGCCGTCGCCCTGGCGCTCCCGCTGTACGGCCTGTGGGGGCAGGCCCGCCAGCAGGCGAGCGCCGAACGGGCCGACCAGGTCACCGGCACCGCGGGCGACACCGACCGGGACGGCGTCCTGACCGTCCGTTTCCACCCGCCCGGCGGCGGCCCGGAACGCACCGCCCGGCTGGACGTCTGGTGGGCCCGGCCACCGCAGCCCGGTGAACCCGTCCCGCTGCTGGTGGACGGCGCCGCCGTCCGCGCCGCCGGCGACGACTACGACCTCACCGGCGCGCTGGTCGCCGGCGGCCTGCTCGCCCTGCCCGGCCTGCTGCTGCTCGGCTCGGCCGCCACCGCGAACGCCCGCCGCGCCCGGCCCGGCTTCGCGGGCTCCGCGCCCGCCCTCGCCGTCCGGGTCCGGGCCGACGCCCGGGGCGACCTGCTGGTGCAGCCGCTGGACGGCCCGCCGGACGGCCCCGCGCTCTGGCGGCTGGTCGAGCGCGACCGCTACCGCTGGGCCCGCTACGGCGCCCCGGACGGCGAGGGCCCGGCCTGGGTGCCCGAACACCTGGAGACCGAGGACGACGACGCCGACTACCTCGACCACGAGGTCTCCTACGACGAGGAAGAGGAGGAGCTCGGAGAGGTCTTCGACCGGCTGACCCCGGAGGAGGCCGCCGCCTGGCTCGCCCGCGCCGGCCGGAGCGTGCCGGCCGTGCTGTACCGGGGGCCCGACGGGCCGGAGCACCAGCTCCTGGTCCGCCCCGGACTGCTGGACCACGACCCGCGCTGGGTGGCGGCCGTGGTCGCCCCCGCCGCCCGGGCCCCGCGGCTGGGCCGGCGCACCGAGGGCTACCGGGAGCGGGAACTCGCCGTCGCCGCCCTGACCGCCGAGACGGTGGCCGCCGCCCCCGCGGCCGGGCCGGACGCCGAACCGGTGCCCGCCCGGCGCTGGGAGATGCCGCTGCCGCTGCGGGCGGCGGCCGGTCCGGTGCCCGCACTGCTGCTCGCGGGCCTCGTCGTGCTGCTCGGCGGGAGCGGCTGGTGGGACGGGCTGGTGCGCCCGCTCTGGCTCGGTTCGGTGGTGATCCTCGCCTGCGGCCGAGCCCTCTCCTGGCAGATGGTGGTCGACCGGGACGGCCTGCGGATGGCCACCGCGCTGCGCATCCGGACCTTCCGGTGGCAGGAGATCAACGCGGCCGCGGTCCACCGCAACCTGCTCACCGTCCAGCTGCGCTCGGGCCAGGAGATCATCGTGGGCAGCCGCCCGGCCGCCTGGCTGGCCGGCCACCTCGGGGACCGCTACGACCCGGTGGAGCTGGCCCGGGCCGTCGCGACCGCCGCCCACCGCCCGGACCTGCGCCCGCACCGGTCGCTGCCGGACCGGCTGGGCGGTCCGCAGCACCTGCTGAACCGGTTGTCGCTGGCCGGCTACGCGCTCTTCACCGTCGTTCACCACGTGCTCTGAACCTGCGCCGAACCTGCACCGAACCCGCGCGGCGGCCGTCGAACCCCGCCGAGAGCCCGCGAAAGGCCCTCCCGGGCCCGGCCCCGCCCGCCGGAAACCGCCCCGTTCCGACCCGGCTGCGGGCCCGTACGAGGAGCGGAGTACGGTGGGCGTGATCAAGGGACTGCCCGGGCGCCGCGAGGTGCGTGCGGCCGCCCAGACCGGGACAAGACGGAGACGCGTCCGCACCGGTACGGTTGGCCCCGATGAACACCAAGGCTGCTGAGGAGCTGCCGGCTGTCTCCGTGATCATGCCGGTGCTCAACGAGGAACGACACCTGCGGACGGCGGTCCGGCGCATCCTGGACCAGGAGTACCCCGGGCCGATGGAGGTGGTGATCGCCCTCGGTCCGTCCACCGACCGGACCGCGGAGATCGCGGCCGAACTGGTGGCGGAGGACCCCCGGGTCCGGACGGTGGCGAACCCCACCGGCCGCACCCCCGCAGGGCTGAACGCCGCGATCCGCGGCTCGCACCATCCGATAGTGGTACGCGTGGACGGCCACGGCCTGCTCACCCCCGGCTACATCACCACCGCGGTCCGGCTGCTCGACGAGATGGACGCCGCCAACGTCGGCGGCATCATGCACGCCGAGGGCGAGACCGAGTGGGAGAACGCGGTCGCCGCCGCGATGACCTCCAAGATAGGTGTCGGCAACGCCGCCTTCCACACCGGCGGCCTGGCCGGCCCGGCGGACACCGTCTACCTCGGGGTGTTCCGGCGCGAGGTGCTGGAGAAGCTCGGCGGCTACAACGAGGAGTTCATCCGCGCCCAGGACTGGGAGCTCAACTACCGCATCCGCCAGGACGGCGGGCTGGTCTGGTTCACCCCGCAGCTCAAGGTGACCTACCGGCCCAGGCCGTCGGTGAAGGCGCTGGCCAAGCAGTACAAGGACTACGGCCGTTGGCGCCGGGTGGTCACCCGCTACCACCGCGGCTCGGTCAACCTCCGCTACCTGGCCCCGCCGACCGCCCTGCTGGCCGTCACCCTCGGGCTGGTGCTGGGCGTCGCCGTCCACCCGGCCCTCCTCGCGGTGCCCGGCGCGTACCTGCTGGGCATCCTCGGCGGCGGACTGGTCGGGGGCCGCGGCCTGTCCTTCAAGGCCCGGGCGATGCTGCCGGTGGCGCTCGCCACCATGCACCTCAGCTGGGGCTTCGGCTTCCTCACCTCGCCCCGCTCGCTGGCCCGCCGGGTGATAGGCAGTGTCGGCCCGGCCTCCACGGACGTGCTCTCCAGGGCTAGTTGACGCCGGCCGGGCCCGGGCCGGTCCGACCGTTCCCGCCGGGCGCGCGGGTCGGAGCGGCCCCGCCGGCCCGGCCCGCGCCGCTATCGTCGGTGCGCATGGGGACAGTTGAGGGCGGGCCCGGCGCGGCCCGGATCGAGCCGAGCGCGGACGTCGACGAACGGGCCGTCATCGGTGCGGGGACGACGGTCTGGCACCTCGCCCAGGTCCGCGAGGACGCGGTGATCGGCGCCGAGTGCGTGATCGGCCGCGGCGCCTACGTCGGCCCCGGCGTCCGGATCGGGAGCCGGGTCAAGTTGCAGAACCACGCGCTGGTGTACGAGCCCGCGCTGGTCGAGGACGGGGTGTTCATCGGCCCCGCCGCCGTCCTCACCAACGACCGCCACCCCCGCGCGGTGACCCCCGACGGTCGGCCCAAGCGCCAACAGGACTGGCGCGCCGAAGGAGTGACGCTCCGTCAGGGCTGTTCGATCGGCGGCCGGGCGGTCCTGGTCGCCGGGGTGACGGTCGGCCGCTGGGCGCTGGTCGCGGCCGGCGCCGTGGTCCACCGGGACGTCCCGGACTTCGCCCTGGCCGCCGGCGTCCCGGCCCGCCGGATCGGCTGGGTCGGCCGCGCCGGCGAGCCGCTGGAGCCCGTCGGCGACGGCCGCTGGCGCTGCCCCCGCACCGGTGAGCACTACCGGGAGACGGACGGAACGCTCGCGCCGGCCTGGTGACTCGCCGCACCCGTCCTCTTCACCGCACGTCCTGCTCACCGCGCCCGTCTTACTTGGCGCACGCGTCGGTGTCGTCCGCCTGCACCCGCTGGAGGTCCTTCGGCGCCTCGGTCGGGGGCGCCGCCGCGGTGGCCGGTGCGGCGAGGACGTCCTTGCCGAGCACCAGCACCAGGGGCCCCTTCGGATCCGCCTTCGGGTCCGGCCGAACGGCGTCGCCCGGCAGCCCGAGCGCGGCGGCCAGGGCGGCGGCGGCCCCGGCGTCCTGCCCGGCCGGGTAGGACACCGTGGTGGTCGCGGTGACGGGCGCGTCGGAGGCGGTCGCGGCCTTGGCGAAGCCCTTGGCGCGGAGCTTGTCCACGGTGGGGCCCGACTGCCCGCGCGTCCCGCTGCCGTTGCGCACCGTCACCCGGACGTCCTTGGCGTCCACCGCCGTGGTGGTGGCGCTCGGAGTCGGCGGTCCGGGCTCCGGTGCGGCCGTGGTGGTGTCGGCGGAGGCCGGGGCGGCGGTCTCGGTCAGCGAGCGGTCGCCCGCGATCATCGCGAACAGCTGCCCGGCGTCCGGCTGTTTGAGCACCAGCCGGTCCTTGTCCTTGGGGTCGTCCAGGACCGGCACGGTGGCGAAGGTGATGTTCTTGGTGTCCACCTTGCTGAGGTCCAGCGCGAGGTCCTTGAGCTTGTCGACGCTGCCGATCCCGGAGTCCACGGTGAGCGCCTTGGTGGCGGCGTCGGCGAGCTTGTAGAGCTTGCTCGGGCTGGTCAGGGTGTCGTCGCTCTTGATCTTGCGGATCATCGAGCTGATGAACTGCTGCTGGAGCGGGATGCGGGTGAGGTCGCCGCCGAAGCCGACGGCGTGCCGGGTGCGGACGAAGGCCAGCGCCTCGTCGCCCTGGACCACGTGCCGGCCCTTGCTCATCTTCAGGTGCGAGTCCGTGTCGTTGATGTCCTTGGCCGCGCAGACCTCGACCCCGCCGACGGCGCTGGAGAGCGTCTTCACGGCCTCGAAGTTGACCTGCACGAAGTGGTCGACCCGGATCCCGGTGATCTTCTCGACGGTCTTCCAGGTGCAGCCCGGATCGCGCCCCTCCTGGCCGAGGCTGTTGTTGAACATGTCCCGCGCGGAGCCGGGGATCTTCTTGCCCTTGGCGCTCTGGCACTCCGGGATCGGCACCATCAGGTCGCGCGGGATGCTGATCGCGGTCGCGTTGGAGCGGTCCTTGGAGATGTGGAACAGCAGCGTGGTGTCGGCGTGCCCGGCGCTGCCCTCGTCGCCGTACTCGCGGCCGAGGCCCGCCCGGCTGTCGGTGCCCAGCACCAGGATGTTGAGCGCGTCCCCGGCGGCCTTGGGCCGTTCCTCCTCGTTGCCCAGCTCGACCTTGACGGAGGTCAGGTTGCTGTTGAAGTGCTGGTACAGGTAGTACGCCCCGCCGCAGCCCGCGACCATCACCAGGGCACCGGCCCCGGCGGTCCACTTGAGCGCCCGGCGGCGCCGGGTCCGCTTGGCGGCGGCGGCCGCCCGCCGCCGGGAGTCGCGGCGGCCCTGCCCGACGGCGCGCCCGGCCCCGGTCCCGGCCTCGGCCGACTCCGTGGCCGGCGTCGCCTCGGCGGCTCTCCGGCCGTCCGTCCGGCGGCGCTGCCCGGGGACGCCGGCGGCCGGGTCGAGGCGGTACTGGCCGGTTTCCGGGTCGCGCGTCCACTGGTCGGCGGGATCGACCTCCGGTTTGTCCTGCTGCACGGGGGTTCCCTGCCTCCGACCGGTCACGGCTCCGGCCCGCCCGTTCGGCGGGCCGATCCGGACACACTAGACGAGCCGAACGGGGGAATCGTTCCGGGTGTGATCTGCACCATGTTCAGGTAATCGCAAGGTAAAGGCCCCCGGGTGCGCGGGTTCTGCCGGAAAACCCGCGCCGACCTGCGGCGCAGCCGCGGTCAGTGCTGCGCGCAGGCGTCCACGTCGGCCGTGCGTCCCTCGAACGTGGGCGAGGCGTCCGCCGAAGGTGACGCCTTCGCCGGTGCCCCCGCAGCCCCAGCCACCCCCGCAGCCCCCGCAGCCCCGTCCGACCCCCGACCCGCCGCCACCGGGCTCGGGCTCGGACTCGCGCCCGCCCCGACGCCCGCCCCGACGCCCGCCCCGACGC
The DNA here is from genome assembly GCF_044745805.1 of Kitasatospora sp. NPDC086801. Taxonomy (NCBI): domain Bacteria; kingdom Bacillati; phylum Actinomycetota; class Actinomycetes; order Kitasatosporales; family Streptomycetaceae; genus Kitasatospora; species Kitasatospora sp. NPDC086801. The sequence goes on along the minus strand of NZ_JBIVAX010000057.1, from coordinate 26,173 downwards.
TCGGCGACGGCGCCGAGCCCGGCGGCCGGACGGCGACCGACCGGTCGTCCCGCAGCGCGGTGAACAGCTGGGTGGTCTGCGGCTGCACGAACTCGTCCCGGTCCGAGTCGTACCGGTACGGGCGGCGCGGCGCGGTCAGGAACACCACGTCCGCCGAGGGGATGTCCCGCAGGTCCTGGGTGAGGTCGTACAGCGCCCCGAGCGAGGACAGCCCGCCGTCCGCCTCGACCGAGGAGGTCGCCGCGTCCAGCACCGGCCACAGCCGCCCCGGGTTCAGCAGCACGCCCTGCGACTGCACCTTGCGGATCAGCGCGGCCAGGAACTGCTGCTGACGGCCCATCCGCTGGGTGTCGCTGCCGTCGCCCAGGCTCTCCCGGGCCCGGACGTAACCGAGCGCCTGCTCGCCGTGCAGGGTCTGCCGTCCGGCGGCCAGGTCGAGTTTGGCGTCCTTGTCGTGGATCGCCTGCGGGACGCACACCTCGACCCCGCCGATCGCGTTCACCATCGTCTTGAAGCCGCTGAAGTCGAGGATCACGTAGTGGTCGATCCGGATGCCGCTGAGCTGCTCGACGGTGCGGATCGAGCAGGCCGGCCCGCCCAGCTCGAACGCCCAGTTGAACTGCATCAGCCCGGCCTTGCCGCGGGTGCCGTCCGGCTTCTCGCAGGCGGGGACGGAGACCATGACGTCGCGCGGGAGGGAGACCGCCGTCGCGTGCTTCCGGTCGGCGGCCAGGTGCAGCAGGATCGTGGTGTCGGAGCGCCGGGTGCCCGGCTCGCCGCCGTACGAGGAGTTGGTGCCGGAGCGGTCGTCGCTGCCGATCAGCAGGATGTTCTCGGAGCCCGTGGCCCCGGCGGTCCGGCTCGGCCGCTCGGCCTCCAGCCGGGCGAGCAGCTGGTCGGTGGCCGAGTCGGTGCGGATGTTGCCGTCGAGCTTGCGGTAGGCGATCCAGAGCAGCGCCCCGGTGGCGACCAGCAGGAACGCGACGACGCCGGCGGTGATCATCAGCCACCGCCGGCGCCGGTGCGGGCGTCCGGGTTCGGAGGGGTGCGCGTCCGTCGGGGGAGGGTCGGTCGGGGGGTGCGCGGTGTCGTCCTCGGCCATGGCAGGCATCCCTACCCGCCCGGTCCGACCCGGGGGTTACCCGAGGCGCAGTGTCACCCGTTCGGATTCGGTCCGCTTCTCCCACTGCCCGGGTTCGAGCCCCTGCGAGTTGCGGCACAGCACCACCGAGGCGCCGGCCGCCAGCGGCGCCAGCAGGCCGGCCTCCAGACCGGTCCAGTCGTCGAACGAGAGGGTGGACAGCACCCGGTCGCCGGGCTTCAGCCCGAGCCGGACGGCCCCTTCCCGGGCCAGCGCGACGGTCTGCTCGCCGGTCAGCTTCAGCGGCAGCCCGTCCACGGCGGTCTCCAGCGCGTGGCCGTCCGGGGCGACGGGCGAGTACGGCGCGAAGCGGTCGCCCTGGCCGGGCACCTCGGCGGCGTAGTCGAGGAAGCCGTCCGGGCGCTGCGGGAAGCGTCCGCCGAGCGGGCGCAGGGCCAGGGCCACCCGCTCGCCCTCGCAGGCCTGGGCGGCCGCCAGACCGTCCGGGCCGCTGACCACCAGGTCGGCGGGGGCCGGGTCGCCGCCGGGCACCGCCGTCACCCCGACCGACCAGCAGGCCAGCAGCCAGACGGCGCTCTGCCAGTGGGCGGGGAGCAGCAGGACGGCCCGGTCGCCCGGGCCGGCGTTCAACTCGTCCTGGAGGAGGTTGGCCGTCTTGGCCACCCAGTTGTCGAAGGTCCGGGCGGACAGCTCCACCCGTTCGCCGGTGGCGTCGTCGTAGAAGGTGACCAGCGGGGCCGCGGGATCGACCGTGGGCGTGCCGCCTCGCAGGTATGCGTGCAGCAGCTCGACGGGGGTGCGGGCATCGGCAGCGAAATGCGCAGTCATGGTGCGCCCCAGCCTACGGCCTTCGAGTGGGGCGTCGGGAGGGGTGGCGGACCGGGCGCGAGGCGACGTGGCGGGCGGCCCGATTTGCCGCCACCATCCGGTTTATGCGCCTTTCCCTCCCGGCTGCCCTGCTCGCCGGCTGCACCGTCGCCCTGCTCCTCCAGCCCGCCGCCACCGCCGGCCCGGCCGATCCCGACGGCGCCCGGCGCCGCGGCTCCGCCGGCGGCGGGTCGGTCACCTCGCTGCCGCTCGGCCCCGGCCCCGCCCTGGCCCCGCGCACCACCCGGCCGTTCGAACTCCTCGGCGTCGGCTGGGACGGCCCGGCGGACGCGCTCGCCGGCGGCGCCGTCCGGGTCCGCACCCGGGACGCGGCCACCGGCCGCTGGGGCGACTGGCACGACCTGGAGGCCGACACCGAGGACGGCCCCGACAGCGCCCCGCACGGCGCCACCGCGCCCCTGTGGACCGGCCGCAGCGACGGCGTCGCCGTCGAGGTGCGCCCCGGCCCCGCCGGACCCCCGCCCGGCCTGCGGCTCGACCTGGTCGACCCCGGCCAGGGCGCGTCCGCGCCCACCGCCCGGGTCCTGCCCCGCGGCCCCGCCGACGCCCACCAGGCCCCGCGCCCCGCCATCGTCACCCGGGCCGGCTGGGGCGCGGACGAGTCCCTGCGCGACCAGACCTTCGAGTACACCGGCCCGGTCCGCGAGGTGTTCATCCACCACACCGCCACCGCCACCGACTACGCCTGCTCCGACGCCGCCCGGGTGATCAGGTCGATCTACCAGTACCACGTTCAGAGCAGCGGCTGGCGGGACATCGGCTACAACTTCCTGGTCGACCGCTGCGGCACCGTCTACGAGGGCCGCGCCGGCGGCGTCGACCAGCCCGTGCACGGTGCCCACACCCTCGGCTTCAACACCGACTCGGCCGGCGTCGCCGCCATCGGCACCTACATCGGCGACGCCCCGTCCCAGCCGCTCCTGGACGGCCTCACCGCCATCGCCGCCTGGAAGCTCGGCCTCACCGGCCACCCCGCCGACGGCCGCACCAAGCTCACCTCCGCCTCGGACGCCAGCCGCTACCCCAAGGGCACCGTCGTCGACCTCGACGCCGTCTCCGGCCACCGCGACGCCTTCAACACCGAATGCCCCGGCAACGCCCTCTACGCCAGGCTCCCCGCCCTCCGCACGGCCGCGGCCCACCTCCAGGCCCCCTGACGCGCCGCCCCGCCCCAGGCCCGGTCCGGCCGGACCGGACCTACGCGGGCCCCGGCCCCCGCCCGACCAGCCCCCGCAGCTCCGCCGTCAACGCCGCCGCCAGATCCGGCCGGAGGTCGTAACGCGCCGGCGTGTTCTGCAGCAGCCCGATCCGCCACCCCGCCCCGGCGTTCACCGCGATCACCGTCTGCACCGCGTTGAGCGCCGGGTCGAGGTCCTCCGCGCCGTCCGGCACCAGCCCCGCGACGGCGTCCAACTGCGCCACCCCGGCCCCCAGCGCGCGGACCCGGCGCACCCTGGCCACGTACTCCGGCGTCGCGTGGTCCGCGAACAGCCGCCCCAGCTCGGCGGCGATCACCGACCGCCCGCGGTGCCTGGTGCCGTCGAAGCCGATCACCTCCCCGTCCTCGGCGAACGGCCCGGCGAAGGCCGAGCCGTCCCGCTGGTTCCACCCCTCCAGCGCCCGGTGGTACAGCGCCCGCACCGCGCTCTCGTCCCCGGAGGACAGCTCCGGCAGCCGCGTATCGTTCATACCCCCATGGTCGACGAAGGCGGTGGAGCCGGACAGCGGAGGAGGCGCACGGCGGTGACGGGCGAGTCGGTACGGCGCTGGCGGCCGGGCTTCCCGCTGGACGTCGCCCGGACGCTGCTGCCGCTGCGCCGGGGCCCCGCCGACCCGGCGTACCGCACCACCGGCGACGGTGCGCTCTGGCGGGCGTCCCGGACCCCGGCCGGGATCGGCACGCTGCGGGTGCTGGCGCGCCCGGCGGTCGGCGAGGTGGAGGCGACCGCCTGGGGCCCGGGTGCGCCGTGGCTGCTGGAGCGGCTGCCGGCGCTGCTGGGCGCGCAGGACGACCCGGAGGCGCTGGTGCTGCCGCCCGGCCCGCTGCGGGACGCCCAGCGCCGCACCGCCGCGGTCCGCCTCACCCGCACCGGGCTGGTCCTGGAATCCCTCGTCCCGGCGATCCTGGAACAGAAGGTGACCACCGACGAGGCCTACCGGGCCTGGCGCACCCTGCTACGGGACTTCGGCACCGCGGCGCCGGGCCCGGCCGAGGGCATGCGGGTGGCGCCGTCGGCCCGGGAGTGGGCGCTGGTGCCGAGCTGGGAGTGGCATCGCGCCGGGGTGGATCCGAAGCGCTCGGCGACGATCATGCGCGCCGTCCGACTGGCGCCCCGGCTGGAGGAGGCCGCCGCGATGGACCACGCCGAGGCCTTCGCCCGGCTCACCGCCGTCCCGGGCATCGGCCCCTGGACGGCCGCCGAGACCCTGCAACGCAGCAACGGCGACCCGGACGCGGTCTCGGTCGGTGACTTCCACCTGCCCGACCTGGTCGGCTGGGCCCTGGCCGGCCGCCCCCGCAGCGACGACGCCCAGATGCTCGCCCTGCTGGAGCCCTACCGCCCGCACCGCCACCGCGTCTGCCGCCTCCTGTTGGCCACCACCCCGCACGCCCCCCGCTACGGCCCCCGCCTCACCCCCAACGACCACCGGCGGCGATGAACTACGCCGTAGTACACTGCCTCGCATGGAAGCAACCATGCGGGAGCTGAACCAGCAGACGGCCAGGGTGATAGGAGCCGTCGAGCGGGGCGAGACGGTCACCGTCACCAAGGACGGCCGGCATGTGGCCACCATCCTGCCGCCGAGCCTGGCCGCACCCGTCTACCCCTTCCGGACCGATCCGATGGGGGACGAGCTCGACGACATGCCGGTCATTTTTGGCGGCGGCGGCCGCATTCTGGCCGACCTCGACCAGCACATGGAAGGATTCGGCAGGTGACCGACGTCGCGGTGGTCGGTGACACCGGTGCCCTGCTCGCCGCGTACGCCGGTGAGGAACCCGACCATGACGCCTGTCTGAAGGCCTTGCGCACGGTCGGCCATCTGGTCATCTCGCCCCTGGTACTGGCCGAGCTGGACTACCTCGCGCACCGGACGCTCGGAGCCGCGATGGCGATGCGCATTCTGGACGACATCATCGACCGGTGTGCGATCGGCCGCTTCGAGGTGCCCGAGGTGGGTGCGCACCTTGCTACCGCTCGGGCGGTCACGCGGCAGTACCCGGACCTGAACATCGGCCTGACGGACGCCATCAACGTCGCGCTGGCTGCGGAGTTCAGGACCGACGCCGTGCTGACCGTCGACCGTCGCCACTTCCGTGCGGTCAGGCCACTGACCAACCACAAGGCCTTCCGGCTGCTGCCGGACGACCTCGACGGCTGACCCCTACCGCACCTCGATGAAGGCGTCGGCGCCGCGTTCGGGGCGTTCGCGCGGGGGTTCGGCGGGGCGGCCGACGGCGACGGCGCCCATCGGGTCCCAGCCGTCCGGGAGGTCGAGGGCCGCGCGGACGGTGTCGCGGCAGAACATGGTGGACGAGACCCAGGCGGAGCCGTAGCCCTCGCCGGTGAGGGCCACCAGGAAGTTCTGCACGGCGGCCCCGACGGCGACGGTGAACATCTCCCGTTCGGCGGTGGCGCGCCGCTGGTCGGGGTAGTGGTGCGAGCCGTCCATGACGAGGCAGGGCACCACCAGGTGGGGCGCGTCGCGCAGGACGTCGCCGCGGGCGGTGCGGCGGGCGATCCGGGCGTCGTCCCAGCCGTCGAGTCCGCGCAGGTCGCGCTGCCAGGCGGCGAGCATCGCGTCGAGCAGCCGGGTGCGGATTTCCGCCGTCTCCAGCAGGACGAACCGCCACGGCGTGGTGTGGTGCGGGGCGGGCGCGGTGACGGCGGCGGCGACGGCGCGGCGGACGGCGCCGGGGTCGACCGGTTCGTCGGTGAAGGAGCGGACGGTGCGCCGCAGGGTGACGGCCTGGCGCAGCGCCTCGGAGGTGCCGAGCCGGAACATGTCGTTGACGGCGGGGCGGACCAGCGGGCGGGTGCCGTCGCCGTCCTCGGCGGTGACGAGGTGGTCGAGCCCGCGGACGACGGCGACCGGCACGCCGCTGGTCTTGCCCTTCACCAGGTCGGCGGCGGCGGCGAGTTCGTCGGCGGTGGCGGTGACGGTGAGCGCCAGCTCGTTGCCGTGGCTGTCGGCGCGCCCGCGGTGGTCCTCCAGCACGGACAGCCCGGCGGCGCCGATGGCGACGTCGGTGAGGCCGTTGCGCCAGGGCCGGCCGAAGGTATCGGTGACGACGACGGCGAGCCGGCGGCCGGTGAGCTGCTGGAGCCGGGCGCGCAGGGCGCGGGCGGAGGCGTCCGGATCCTCGGGCAGCAGCAGGACGGTGCCGGGGGCGGTGTTGGAGGCGTCGACGCCGGCGGCGGCCATGACGAAGCCGTTGCGGTTCTCGACGATCCGGGCGGGGCCGCGCCGGGCGACCACCCGGACGGTCTCGGCCTCGATCGCGGCCTCGCGGTCGGCGGCGTGCAGCAGTCGGCCCTCGGCCTTGCTGACGATCTTCGAGGTGACGAGCAGGATGTCGCCGTCCCGGTACTCGCCGGCCTTGGCGAGCAGCGCGGCGAGGTCGGCCCCGGCGTCGATCTCCGGCAGTCCTTCGACCGGCAGGATGCGCAGGCTCATGCGCCCACCTCGGTGCGCTCGCGCCCGCTCACTTCCGCACCTGCTCGGCGAGGGCGAGTGCGGCCCGGGCCATCTCGGCGGTGGCCTCGACGTCGGTCATCAGCAGCGGGACGGCCCGGCAGGCGATCCCGGCGGCCTCGACGGCGGCGACCGAGGCCTGGTCGGCGGTGTCGACGAGCCAGCCGTCGATCATCGCGGCGCCGTAGTTCAGCGCGACGGCCTCCGCGGTGGCCTCGACGCCGACGGCGGCGAGCACCTTGTCGGCCATGCCGCGCACCGGGGCGCCGCCGATGATCGGGGAGAGCCCGACGACGGGGGCGGGGGCGGCGGCGACGGCCTCCCGGATGCCGGGGACAGCGAGGATGGTGCCGATGGAGACGACCGGGTTGGACGGCGGGAAGAGGATGACGTCGGCGGCGGCGAGGGCCTCCAGGACGCCGGGCGCGGGCTTGGCGGTGTCGGCGCCGACCGGGATGATCGCCTCGGCGTCGACGGCGGCGTGCAGCTTGACCCAGTACTCCTGGAAGTGGATCGCCCGGGTGCCCTGCTCGTCGGTGATCCGCACGTGGGTCTCGACCCGGTCGTCGCTCATCGGCAGCAGCCGCACGCCGGGCTTCCAGCGCACGCACAGCGCCTCGGTGACCTGGCTGAGGCTGTATCCGGCGGTGAGCATCTGGCTGCGGACGAGGTGGGTGGCGAAGTCGCGGTCGCCGAGCCCGAACCACTCGGGGCCGACGCCGTACTCCTTCATCTCGGCCTTGATCGACCAGGTCTCGTCGGTGCGGCCCCAGCCCTGCTCCTCGTGGATGCCGCCGCCGAGGGTGTACATCACGGTGTCGAGGTCGGGACAGACCTTGAGGCCGTAGAGGTGGATGTCGTCGCCGGTGTTGCCGATGACGGTGATCTCGTCCTGCGGTCCGACCGCCGCGAGGAGCCCGCGCAGGAAGCGCGCTCCGCCGATTCCGCCTGCCAGTGCCACGATGCGCATGGGTTCATCCTGCCACGGTCCGACTGCCCGTCAGCCTCGCCGACGGCGGGTGCGACGGCGGGGCCGACGTGGGCGGGTGCTCAGTGCGTCCCGGCCTGGGCCTGCGGGTGCTGCTCGGGGAGGGCGGTGCCGCCGTACTGGTTCATCTCGGTGAGGCCGGGGGTGTAGAGGTGGATGGAAACGGCGGGTTCGAGCGTGCCGTTGACCACCTCGTGCAGGTAGCCGGAGGAGAAGACCCGCTGCCCGCCGGGGCGCAGGGTGCGCGCTCCTTCGCCGGCGTGGGTGAGGGAGCGTTCGATCAGCTCGCCCTGGACGACGGTCATCACGCCGGAGGACTCGCCGTGGTCGTGGAATCCGCTGCTCTGGCCGGGCAGCCAGCTGAGCAGCCAGACCTCGTAGCCGGGGCCGGTCTCCAGCCGGGCGTACCAGCGGGTGAGCGCGTCGTAGCGGACCAGGGGCTCCCAGCGGGCGCGGTCGGCGGCGATCTCGCGGATCAGCCGGGCGTGGCCGGCGACGGTGGTGGGGTGGCGGGGCAGGTCGGTGCGGGCCAGGTGCGGGAAGGCGAGCGGGTCGCCGGCGATGGAGACGTCACTGAGGCCGTCGCTCCAGCCCCGGACGGCGGCGGGGGCGGTGCTTCGGCGGGCGAGTTTGTTGCGGTCGCGGTTCCGCTTGCGGATGCGGGTCATGCGCACGGGAGTCGTCCTCGGAGTGGCGGCTGGTTCGTCAGGGATCAGCCGGATCCGGGATGTCCTGGGGCGGGAATCGCGGGCGGCCTCTGTGCTTCCTGGGGGCGGCGCGCGGTGGGACGCGGGCGCCTAGATACAGCAGGAACAGAGGCGACAACAAGAGTTCACGGCACGGCGGAGCGTGGAACCGCTCCGGGGGCTGGCGAACTCTGACATAGGGGAAAGGAGACCGCATCCGTGGGGCCGGTGTCAAACACAGGGATGCGGCATTCGCGGGGGTTACGCCAGGAAGTTGCCCGGATGGGGTGATAAATCACGCTCTATGTTTCGATGGGAAGATCGCCGGGAAGGCAGGGCGATGACCGGCCTGTGATGGTGACCGAGCGTCACGCGCCGAATGGTTGTGGCTGGTTCGACGCCGTACGGGGCTTTCGGATCGAAGGTCCAATGTGTCCGAATATGTACACTATTCGTAACGGCTTGGTGCCAGGGAGTGAATCCCGGCCCCAATACCAGAGCTCGGCTTGACTGAGCCAGAGTGACGCAACTGTAATTTCACTCGTGTCGTCGGCCGCACGAGGCAACGGCAACCACGGGGACGCCAAAGTAGGGGCAGAGGAGGCGCGCCACATGAGCGAGCTCTTTGAGCTGTTGATCGGTGACGGCATCGCGGAGGACGAAGAGGAACTCGGTTGGCAGGAGCGCGCGTTGTGCGCCCAGACCGACCCGGAGTCCTTCTTCCCCGAGAAGGGCGGCTCCACTCGCGAGGCCAAGAAGGTCTGCCTCGCCTGCGAGGTCCGTTCGGAATGCCTGGAGTACGCCCTCGCCAATGACGAGCGGTTCGGCATCTGGGGCGGTCTCTCCGAGCGCGAGCGCCGCAGGCTCAAGAAGAGCGCGGTCTGACCGGGGCGGCCGTCGACCCCCGCTGACCCTTCGACAGCCACACGGCAGTACGGGCGCCTCACCGCGGTGGTGGGGCGCTTTCGTGTTCCCGGCCCGTTCTTCACCGGTCCCGCACCGGCACCGCGGACGAAGCCGCCATCCGGAGCCGTTAGTGTGGTGCGCCATCCGGTTGCCGTTCACCGGCTGTGTCCACCGAGAACTGGGGCCCGCGCACTCGATGACCGTCTACAGCCACCAGAGCGGCTTCACCGCTGCCAGGCCTCCCGCCTATCCGCGCCACCTGGTCACCGCGGTGATCGTCTCGCACGACGGGGCCCGCTGGCTGCCGCAGGCCCTCGCCGGCCTGCTCGGCCAGGACCGCCAGGTCCAGCGGGTGCTCGCGGTCGACACCGGCTCCACCGACAACTCCCCGCAACTGCTCGCGGACACCCTCGCCGACTGGCTGCCCGAGAGCGGCCCGCTGGTCCTCGGCCGCCGGGCCGGCTTCGGCACCGCCGTCGCCGAGGCCGTCTTCGGCAGCCCGCCGCTGCGCCCGGAGGACCTGCCGTACCGGCTCGACCCCTCCGGCTACGACCCGGTCACCGGCGGCTGGGACGACTTCGGCGACCCGCTCGCCCAGGAGGACGACCTCGGCCGCGGCGGCCCGCGCGAGACCCGGCCCGTCGAATGGCTCTGGCTGCTGCACGACGACTGCGAGCCGCAGACCGACGCGCTGCGCCGACTGCTCCAGGTCGCCGACTCCACCCCCAGCGCCGCCGTGGTCGGCCCCAAGCTGCGCAGTTGGTACGACCGCCGCCAGCTGCTGGAGGTCGGCGTCACCATCGCCCGCTCCGGCCGCCGCTGGACCGGCCTCGACCGCCGCGAGCAGGACCAGGGCCAACACGACCAGGTCCGCCCGGTGCTCGCCGTCTCCAGCGCCGGCATGCTGGTGCGCCGCGACGTCTTCGAGGAGCTCGGCGGCTTCGACAAGGCGCTGCCGCTGATGCGCGACGACACCGACTTCTGCTGGCGGGTCAACGCCGCCGGCCACCGCGTGGTGGTCGCCCCCGACGCCGTGCTGCGGCACGCCGAGGCGGCCAGCCGCGAGCGCCGCGCCATCGACTGCGGCCCCGTCCACCCGCACCGGGTGGACAAGGCCGGCGCCGTCTACACCCTGCTCGCCAACTGCAAGGGCGCGCTCTTCCCCTACGTCCTGCTGCGGCTGGTGCTCGGCACCCTGCTGCGGGCCGTCACCAACCTGCTCGGCAAGGACCCGCGCCAGGCCTTCGACGAACTCACCGGCCTCGGCCACGAACTCGTCCGCTTCCCCCGGCTGCTGGCCGCGCGCAAGCAGCGCGCCCGCACCCGGGCCGCCGACGCCCTGGACGACCGCACGCTCTTCCCGGCGCCCGGCGCCACCGCCCGGCTCGCCGCCGAGGGCGTGATCGGCTCCCTCGGCATAGGGGGAGGCGACGACACCGGCGGCCGGCACGGCTCGGTCGAGGCCGGGCCGGGCGGCGAGGACGACGAGGACCTGGTCGTCGAGCAGTTCACGCTGATCAAGAAGCTGGCCCGGCGCCCGGCGCCGGTGCTGTTCGCGGCCCTGCTGGTGTTCGCCCTGATCGCCTGCCGCGGCCTGTTCGGCAGCGGCGAGCTGTTCGGCGGCGCCCTGCTGCCGGCCTCCGACGGCGCCGGCGGCCTCTGGTCGATGTACGCGGACGCCTGGCACCCGGTCGGCACCGGCTCCACCGCCGCCGCGCCGCCGTACCTCGGCGTGCTCGCGGTGCTGTCCTGGGTGCTGTTCGACCACGCCGACCTCGCGCTCACCCTGCTGATCGTGCTCACCGTGCCGCTGGCCGCGGTCAGCGCCTACCTGGTGTCCCGGCCGCTGCTGGACTCCAAGCTGGTCCGCGCCTGGGCCAGCGCCGCCTACGCGCTGCTGCCCGCCGCGACCGGGGCGCTCGCCCAGGGCCGGATCGGCACCGCCGTCCTCGCCGTGCTGCTGCCGCCGCTGGCCCGGGCCGCCGCGATCGCGGCCGGTCTCGGCATCCGCGACGAGAGCGCCGCCAAGGGCGCCCGCCCGGGGTGGCGGCCGGTCTGGATGACCGTCCTGCTGCTCACCCTGGCCACCTCCTTCGTGCCGTTGACCTGGGCCCTCGCCCTGCCGCTGTGCCTGGCGACGCTGGTCGTCGCGGTGGTCCGCGGCGGCGCCTTCGGCTCGGGCGGTGCCGCGCTGCGCCTGCTCGGCCTGCGCGTCCTGGTGATCCTCGCGCTGCCCGTCCTGGTGCTGGCGCCGTGGTCGCTGGCGGTGCTGGCGCACCCGCAGTGGCTGCTGCTGGAGGCCGGCCTGCCGGGCCTGCACGGCGCCGGTGCGAGCGCGGCCGGCCTGCTGCTGGTCAACCCGGGCGGCGCCGGGGTGCCGCCGGTCTGGCTGTCGGCCGGCGTGGTGCTCGCCGCGCTCGCCGCGCTGCTGCGCGCCGACCGCCGCCGCGCGGTGCTGGCCGCCTGGGGCGCGGCCGGTGCGGGCCTGGTCTTCGCGGTCGCGGTGGCGGGCACCTCCGTCACCCCGGCCTCCGGCGGCCCGGCGGTGCCCGCCTGGGCGGGCCCGGCCTCGCTGATTGCCGGGATCGCCCTGCTGGCGGCCGCCGCGATCGGCGCCGACGGCGCCAACGCCCGGGTGGCCGGGATCGCCTTCGGCTGGCGCCAGCCGGTGGCCGCGCTGGTGGTGGCCGCCGCGGTGCTGGCCCCGCTGGGCACCGGCCTGTGGTGGGCGCTCACCGGCGCCGGCAAGCCGCTGCACCGGGCCCAGGCCGGCCAGGTGCCCGCGTTCATCGCCGAGGAGGCCGGCACCACCGACCGGTCCCGCACCCTGGTCGTCACCGGCGACCCGGGTGGCGGCGCGGTCCGCTACACCGTGGTCCGCGGCGCGGGCCTGACGCTCGGCCAGGCCGAGTCCACCGTCGACCCGGCGACCGGCACCCAGGACGGCCTGAACAAGATGGTCGGCAGCCTGCTGGCCGGTTCCGGCGCCGACCAGGCCGGTGCGCTCTCCGGCTACGGCATCGCCTACGTGCTGGTCCAACAGCCGGTGATCGGCACCTACAAGGACGTCCTGGACACCACCCCCGGCCTGGTCAAGGCCAACCAGGACGGCGACTCCGCGCTCTGGCAGGTCACCGGCGCCCCCGCCGTCCGCGCGGTGATCACCGCCCCGGGCGCCGCCCCGGTGGTCGTCCCGTCCGGGGCCCGCGACCTCACCGCCACCGTCCCGGCCGGCCCGGACGGCCGGGTGCTGCGGCTCGCCGAGTCCGCCGCCCCACAGTGGAAGGCCACCGTGGGCGGCACCACGCTGGAGTCCGTCACGGTCGACGGCTGGGCGCAGGGCTTCAAGCTCCCGGCCGGCGGCGGCAAACTGACCGTCACCCGGGAGGACGGCTTCGGACACACCGGCTGGATCTGGGCCCAGGTGCTGCTCGGCCTGACCATTCTGGTGCTGGCCCTGCCCGGTCGCCGCAACCACAACGACGACGACCTGCCCGAGGAGGTGGTGGCCGCCGCCGCGCTGGCCGCCGCGGCCCAGGCGCAGGCGCCCGCCCCCGGCAGCCGCCGGGCCCGCCGGATGGCCGAGCGCGGCGAGGGCGGCGAGGAGGGCGGGGTGTACGAGGGCCGGCCGGGCGCGATCCCGCCGCAGCAGGCCGGCGAGCCGGTGGCCGAGGCGGTCCAGGCGGCCGCCGCCGTCCAGGAGGCCGAGCCGTACGCCGACCCGTACCAGACGTACCAGCAGGCCGACCCGTACAGCTACGACCAGTACGCGGCCCAGCAGCCGGCGGCCGCGCCGTACGGCGGCCAGGGGTACGACGGCCAGGGGTACGACGGCCAGGGCTACGAGGGCTACCAGCAGCAGGCGTACCCGCAGCAGGGCTACGAGCAGCAGCCGTACCCGCAGGAGCAGCAGTACGGCTACGAGCAGCAGCCCTACCAGCAGACGGAGCACCAGCAGCCGTGGGTGCCGGGGCAGTCGCAGGCCGAGCCCTACTACGACCCCGACGACCCGAACGACCCCAACGGCACGGGCCGGTACCCGCACCAGCACGGATCGGGGAGCTGACCCGCGATGAAGAAGCCCGCATTCAGGAAGAAGTCCGCGCCCGAGGCCGTCCAGCCCGTGGCGGCCGCCGAGACCGGGCAGCCCGGGCACGCCCCGGCGGAGGCGTCGGCGGAGGCGTCCGTCCGCTCGGGGGGGCGGTCCGGGGGCACCAGGACCACGCAGTCCCTGCTGGCCGCGGCCGTGGTGCTCGCGGCGGTGTTCGGGATCGCCGAGGCGCGCCCGCCGGCCGCCCCCGCCAAGGCGGACGGCGGCGTCGCCCCGACCACCGCGCAGGTCGAGCGGACGGCGGCGGTCTGCCCGCAGCCGCTCCAGGGCCTGACCGGCTCGACCACGCTCACCGCCTACACCCCGCCCGGGACGGGCGGCGCCACCGGCGGGGTCGGCTGGCTCTCCGACGCCGCCGCGCCCGCGACCCCGCCGACCGCCGCCCCCTCCGCCCCGGCGCCGAGCACCCCCGCCGCGCCGTCCGGCTCGACGGCCCCGGCCGCCCCGGACAAGGCCGGCCCGCCCGCCGACGCCCGGCTGACCCTGGCCAAGCCCGGCACCCCGGCCACCGGCCCGGCCGCCAACGGCGACGCCGCGCCCGGCACCGGGGCCATCGCCACCGGCGCCCTCGCCCCCGGCTTCACCGTCACCCAGACCACCGTGGTCACCGAGCAGCGCGGCCTCGGCCTGTCCGGCCTCACCTGCACCCCCGCCGGGACGAGCTTCTGGTTCGCCGGGGCCAGCACGGCCGGAGACCGGGTCGACTACGTCAGCCTGGTGAACACCGAGTCCTCCGCCGCCGTGGTCGACATCAAGCTGTACGGCGACAAGGGCCTGATCGAGAACGACGCCGCCAACGGCATCACCGTCGCCCCCGGCAGCTCCCAGTCCGTGCTGCTGCCGACCGTCAGCAAGGGCGCGGTCAACGACCTCGCCGTGCACGTGGTCGCCCGCAGCGGGCGGGTCGGTGCCGCGCTGCACGCCGCCGACGGCAGCAAGGGCGCCGACTGGATCCCGGCCTCGGCCGAACCGGCGGCCACCCAGGTGCTGCCCGGCCTGCCCGCCGACACCGCGGCCGCCCACCTGGTGGTCTGGGCGCCGCCGGAGGACGACGCCGACCTGAAGATCCAGCTCTCCGGCAAGAACGGCTGGTTCACCCCGGCCGGCAACGAGTCCATCCACATCAAGGCGGGCATGGTGGCCGCCGTCGACCTCGGCAAGGTCACCCGCGACGAGGTCGCCGGGCTGCGGCTGTCGCCCACCGACGACAAGCACCCCACCCCGGTCGTGGCCGGCCTGCGGGTCGACCGGGCCGGGGGCGGCGGCAAGAGCGACGCGGCCTGGCTCACTGGCAGCGGCCCGGTCGGCGCCCGCGCCACGGTCGCCGACAACCGGGCCGGCGCGTCCACGCTGTTCCTGACCTCCGCCGGCGACGCCGCCACCGTCCGGGTCACCGCCTCGGCCGGCAGCGGCGGCGGCACCCCGGTGAGCAAGGACGTCCAGCTGCCGGCCGGCGGCACGGTCGCCCTCCCGGCGCCCGAGCCCGGCGGGCTGAACGGCAGCTTCGCGCTCACCGTCGAGACCGTCTCCGGCGGCCCGGTGATGGCCGCCCGGATGCTCTCGCTGCCCGCCAAGGACGTGCCGATGTTCACCGTCCAGGCGCTGCGCGACGACCACAGCACCGTCAGGGTCCCGCGGGCCGGGCAGGATCCGGGCGTCGTCCTGCGCTGACCGGCCGACGGGGCGGTACCCGGAGGCCCGGGTACCGCCCCGTTCGCGTGCTCAGTCCTCGTCGTAGCGCGGGTCGATGGCGTCCGGGGACAGCCCCAGCAGCTCCGCCACCTGCTCGATCAGGATCTCGTGCACCAGCGCCGCGCGGTCCTCCCGGGTCTTCGCCCGGATCTCCACCGGCCGCCGGTACACCACGATCTGGCTCTTGCGCCCCTGCTTGCCCGGCGACACCCGCCCCAGCGGCACGCCGTCCTCGCCGTCGGCCGCGTCGGGCTCGTGCAGCGGCACCTCCTGGACGGCGAACTCCACCTCGATCAACTGCGGCCAGCGCCGCTCAAGACGCTCCACCGACTCGCGCACGTAGTCGTCGAACAGTTCGGAGCGGGTGAGCGAGATCGGCACCTGGGGCGGCGCCAGCGGGCCGCGCAGCCCCCTGCCGTGCCGGTCGCGGTGCCGGGGACGGCGCGAAGGTCCCGTCGATGACTGAGGTGCAGAGCTGTCCATATCACTGCCGAGGGTAGTCCTTGGACGGTCGGAAGTGGACTACTCCGACGGGGAAACGCCCGGGGTGGCGGAGGTGCGGACCGGCGTGCGGACCGCGACACGGCACACCCGTCGGACCGGCGGTCTTCGCTCCCCGGCGAGGAGTGCGGTACCGTCCACCCTCGTGAGCTCTGTACGTCGTTGTTCGCGGACCGCGTGCGGCCGGCCGGCCGTCGCGACGCTGACGTACGTCTACGCGGACTCCACCGCCGTCCTGGGCCCGCTCGCCACCTACGCCGAGCCGCACTGCTACGACCTGTGCGCCGAGCACGCCGAGCGCCTCACCGCCCCGCGCGGCTGGGAGGTCGTCCGGCTGGCCGCCGAGGCCGGGCCGCTGCGCCGCAGCAGCGACGACCTGGAGGCCCTCGCCAACGCCGTCCGCGAGGCCGCCCGGCCGCAGGCCCCCCGTCAGGGCCGCGGGCCCGAGGGCGAGTCCACCGAGGGCGGCCGCCGCGGTCACCTGCGCGTCCTCCGCTCGCCGGACAACTGACGCCGCTCCACCGACGCCGCACCCCGCCCGGGCCCGGACCGGGCGTTCGTTCGACTTGGGTACGCTGCCCGTCTACCGTCACCGCGGACCGTCGACCGAACGGGCGGTGACCCCGACGTATCGTGACCGTGGGCGGCCAGCCGCCGATCACACGTACACCGATCAGTACAGAGACCAGGGTGGAGCCGCAGTGCGCGACCTCAAGCAGCTCGTGAAGGCGTACGACGTCCGAGGAGTCGTCCCGGACCAGTGGGACGAGCACCTGTCCCGGGCCTTCGGCGCCGCGTTCGTGCAGGTCACCGGCGCGTCCGCGATCGTCGTCGGCCACGACATGCGCCCCTCCTCCCCGTCGCTCAGCCGGGCCTTCGCCGAGGGCGCCGCCGCCTACGGCGCCGACGTGGTCCAGATCGGCCTCTGCTCGACCGACCAGCTCTACTACGCCAGCGGCAAGCTCGACCTGCCCGGCGCGATGTTCACCGCCAGCCACAACCCGGCCCAGTACAACGGCATCAAGCTGTGCCGGGCCGGCGCCGCTCCGGTCGGCCAGGACACCGGCCTCGCCGAGATCCGCGAGCTGGTCGAGTCCTGGACGGCCGAGGACGACACCGTCACCGTCCCGGCCAAGGACGTCACGCCCGGCGCGCTGTCCGGGCAGGACACCCTGCGCGGCTACGCCGACCACCTGCTGGGCCTGGTCGACCTCACCGCGATCCGCCCGCTCAAGGTCGTCGTGGACGCCGGCAACGGCATGGGCGGCCACACCGTGCCGACCGTCTTCGACGGCCTGCCGATCGAGCTCGTCCCGATGTACTTCGAGCTGGACGGCACCTTCCCCAACCACGAGGCCAACCCGCTCGACCCGAAGAACATCGTCGACCTCCAGGCCAAGGTCCGCGAGGTCGGCGCCGACCTCGGCCTGGCCTTCGACGGCGACGCCGACCGCTGCTTCGTCGTCGACGAGCGCGGCGAGCCGGTCTCCCCGTCCGCCATCACCGCCCTGGTCGCCGCCCGCGAGATCGCCCGCGCCCAGGCCGCCGGCGAGGCCGAGCCGACCGTCATCCACAACCTGATCACCTCCTGGACCGTCCCCGAGGTGGTCCGCGAGCTCGGCGCCAACCCGGTGCGCACCCGGGTCGGCCACTCCTTCATCAAGCAGGAGATGGCCGTCACCGACGCCGTCTTCGGCGGCGAGCACTCCGCGCACTACTACTTCCGCGACTTCTGGCGCGCCGACACCGGCATGCTGGCCGCGCTGCACGTGCTGGCCGCGCTCGGCGGGCAGCCCGGCACCCTGTCCGCGCTCACCGCCGAGTACGACCGCTACGCCGCCTCCGGCGAGATCAACAGCACCGTCGCCGACCAGGCCGCCAGCACCGCCGCCGTCCGCGCCGCCTACGCCGGCCTGGAAGGCACCACCGTCGACGAGCTGGACGGCCTCACCGTGGCCGGCCCGGACTGGTGGTTCAACCTGCGCGCCTCCAACACCGAGCCGCTGCTGCGCCTGAACGCCGAGGCCAAGGACCCGGCGAGGATGGCCGAGCTGCGCGACGGCGTGCTCGCCATCGTCCGCGCCTGACAAAGGCCTCCTGTGCCCCGGCCGGTAGGGTTGCCTATCGGCCGGGGCACCGCCGTGCCACCCCCCGACTTTTGGAGAGCCCCATGAAGCTCGAATCCTTCCTGCTGGAGATCCTGGTCTGCCCGCAGTGCCGGGCCGCGCTCACCGAGGGCGGCACCGAGGAGCAGCCCGAGCTGGTCTGCACCGGCGCGGACTGCGGGCTCGCGTACCCCGTCCGGGACGGCATTCCGGTCCTGCTGGTGGACGAGGCCCGTCGCCCGGCCTGATCCTTGGGGCGACGCCCCCACCCCGCCAGCCCAGCGCGCACAGGACAGCAGCCGGAGGCCCGCCGCATGCTCGACGACACCCTGCTCGACGACCCGGCCGCCCTGCAGCGCGCCGACCGCGACCGCGCGCTGCTGGCCCTGGCCGGCGCCGGTGCGCGGGTCCGCACCGCGCTGCGGCTGGCCGACGCGGCCGGCCTGGACCGGCTGCGCCCGGACGGCCGCCCGCGCGCCGTCCTGGTCGCCGGCCACGGCAGCGCCCTGGCGGCGGGCGAGATCCTGGCCGCGCTGGCCGGCAACGCCGGCCTGATCACCATGCTGCCGCCGACCGAGGCGGTCGCCCCGCGTGCCGACCGGGCCGGCGCGCCGCCCGCCTTCACCGCCGGGCTCGGCTGGCAACTGCCCGGCTGGGCAGGCCCGCTGGACCTCCTGGTGGTCAGCTCCGCCGACGGCGGCGAACCGGGCCTGGTCAGCCTCGCCGAGCAGGCCTACGCGCGCGGCTGCGCGATCGCGGTCACCGCCCCGGCGGGCAGCCCGCTGGCCGAGGCCGCGCTGCAGGTGCGCGCGCTGCCGCTGCCGTACGTGACCTCCGCGCTGCCCGAGGACGAGGCGCCCGCCGGCCCGGCCGCCGAGCCGGACCTCCCCGCCGAGGACCCGGCCGCGCTGTGGTCCCACCTCACCCCGCTGCTCGCGCTCGCCCAGAAGATCGGCATCACCCAGCTGCCGTACGACGCCCTGCCGGCCGTCGCCGACCTGCTGGACGCGACCGCCGTCCGTTGCCGCCCCGACGCCGCCGCGTACACCAACCCGGCGAAGGGCCTGGCCGCCCGGCTGGCCGGGACGGTCCCGCTGCTGTGGGCCGAGGGCCCGATCGCCGGGGCCGCCGCCACCCGCTTCGCCGCCCAGCTCGCCGAACGGGCCGGCCGCCCGGCGCTGGCCGGGCCGCTGCCGCAGGTGCTCACCGCCCACCGCGGCATGTTCACCGGCCAGTTGGGCGCGGGCGCGGACCCGGACGACTTCTTCCGCGACCGGGTCGACGAGCCGGATCCGCTGCACCTCCAGGTCCTGCTGCTGCGGCACGTCCCGGGGCCGCCCGGTGGCCAGTCCGGGGCCCAGTCCGGGGCCCAGTCCGGGGTCCAGCCCGGCGGCGTGCCCGCCGAGGCGGACGGGCCGGCCGAGGTACCGGAGGACGACGCGGGCCCGCGCAGCTTCGGCGTCACCCGCGCGCACCGGCTGGCCGGCGCCCACGACGTCCGGCTGACCGAGTACGCGACCACCCGGCCGGACCCGCTGCACGCGCTCGCCGACCTGGTCGCGCTGACCGACTTCGCCGCCGTCTACCTCGGGCTCGCCGCCGTGCAGTCCTGAGCCGGCGCCGGTGGCCGGTACGGTGAGCGCTCGACGGAGCAGCGCGACCAGCCATTGCGGCGGAGGGACCCGGAGCATGAGCACAGAAGGCGGTACCAAGGCACTGGTCGCGGCACTGTCCGCGAACCTGGCGATCGCGGTGGGCAAGTTCACCGCCTTCGGCTTCACCGGCTCCTCGTCGATGCTGGCCGAGGGCGTGCACTCGGTCGCCGACTCGGGCAACCAGGTGCTGCTGCTGATCGGCGGCAAGCGGGCGCGCCGGGAGGCGGACGAGGAGCACCCGTTCGGGTACGGCCGCGAGCGCTACATCTACGGCTTCCTGGTGGCGATCGTCCTCTTCAGCGTCGGCGGCCTGTTCGCGATCTACGAGGGCTGGCACAAGGTCAGCCACCCGGAGAAGCTGGACTCCTGGGGCTGGGCGGTCGGCGTGCTGGTCTTCGCCGTCGTGATGGAGGGCTGGTCCTTCCTCACCGCGATGCGCGAGTCGGCGAAGGCCAAGGGCGGCCAGGGCTGGGTGCAGTTCATCCGCACCGCCAAGGCCCCGGAGCTGCCGGTGGTGCTGCTGGAGGACGCCGGTGCGCTGATCGGCCTGGTGCTCGCGCTGCTCGGCGTCTCGCTCACCGTGATCACCGGCGACGGCGTCTGGGACGGCGTCGGCACCCTGGGCATCGGCGTCCTGCTGGTGCTGATCGCCGTGGTGCTCGCCCTGGAGACCAAGTCGCTGCTGCTCGGCGAGTCCGCCGACCGGGAGTCGGTGGGCCGCATCCGCGCGGCGCTGGTGGACGGCGAGGCGGTCACCGGCGTGATCCACATGCGCACCCTGCACCTGGGGCCGGAGGAACTGCTGGTCGCCGCCAAGATCGCCGTCAACGCGGAGGACAGCGCCGCCCGCGTCGCGCAGGCGATCGACGCGGCGGAGGAGCGGGTCCGGGCCGCCGTCCCGATCGCGCGGGCGATCTACCTGGAG
Organism: Kitasatospora sp. NPDC086801; assembly: GCF_044745805.1. Lineage (NCBI taxonomy): Bacteria > Bacillati > Actinomycetota > Actinomycetes > Kitasatosporales > Streptomycetaceae > Kitasatospora > Kitasatospora sp. NPDC086801. The sequence continues at coordinate 5,916 of NZ_JBIVAX010000057.1, read as the reverse complement.
CCCGACGTCTACAGCGCCGAGAAGGCCGCCGCGGGCGAGGACCCGGCGGCCACCCCCGGCGGGCCCGGGCCCGGCGCCGCGCACTGACCGGCGCCGCGCACCGACCCGGCCCGGGGCCGACAGGAGCCGGCCGAGGGCCGACCGGGACCGGCTGGGATCCGCTTGAGGACCCATCGGGTCCGAGGCCGAAAACACTCATCGGCGGACGGCCGGTGGGGCCGCCGGTGTAGATTCGTCACCAGAGCCAGAACGTCGCTGCTGATGGCGGTCGATCGGCGGTCCGCCCCCGTAGGGCGTGCCCCGGTCGAGGGAGAGAGGTCCTCCGACGGTTTGTGCTGCGCAGCAGGGAACCGGTCCACCACCACGGATCCGGCCACCCCGGCGTAGCCGTGCACCCGTACGGCCCCGCCGCGCTGCGACCGCACACACAGGACCTTGGCCACGCCCACCCCATCAGCGAGGAGCAGACGCATGTCGACCGACACCACCGGTGACTTCAAGGTCGCCGACCTTTCCCTGGCGCCGTTCGGCCGCAAGGAGATCCAGCTGGCCGAGCACGAGATGCCCGGCCTGATGTCGATCCGCGCCGAGTTCGCCGAGTCGAAGCCGCTGGCCGGCGCCCGCATCACCGGCTCGCTGCACATGACCGTGCAGACCGCCGTCCTCATCGAGACCCTGACCGCCCTGGGCGCCGAGGTCCGCTGGTGCTCCTGCAACATCTTCTCCACCCAGGACCACGCGGCCGCCGCCATCGCGGTCGGCCCGGAGGGCACCCCGGAGAACCCGCAGGGCGTGCCGGTCTTCGCCTGGAAGGGCGAGACCCTGGACGAGTACTGGTGGTGCACCGAGCAGGCCCTGACCTGGCCCGGCGGCAAGACCCCGAACATGATCCTGGACGACGGCGGCGACGCCACCCTGCTGATCCACAAGGGCGTCGAGTTCGAGAAGGCCGGTGCCGCGCCGGACCCGTCCACCGCGGACAACGACGAGTTCCGGATCATCCTGGAGCTGCTCAACCGCACCCTCAAGGACACCCCGAACAAGTGGACCGAGGTCGCCGCCACCATCAAGGGCGTGACCGAGGAGACCACCACCGGCGTCCACCGCCTGTACGAGATGCACCGTGACGGCCAGCTGCTGTTCCCGGCGATCAACGTCAACGACTCGGTCACCAAGTCGAAGTTCGACAACAAGTACGGCTGCCGCCACTCGCTCATCGACGGCATCAACCGCGCCACCGACGTCCTGATCGGCGGCAAGGTCGCCGTCGTCTGCGGCTACGGCGACGTCGGCAAGGGCTGCGCCGAGTCGCTGCGCGGCCAGGGCGCCCGCGTCATCGTCACCGAGATCGACCCGATCTGCGCGCTCCAGGCGGCGATGGACGGCTACCAGGTCGCCCCCCTGGAGGACGTCGTCGAGACGGCCGACATCTTCATCACCACCACGGGCAACAAGGACATCATCATGGCCTCCCACATGGCCCGGATGAAGCACCAGGCCATCGTCGGCAACATCGGCCACTTCGACAACGAGATCGACATGGCCGGCCTGGCGCAGCTGCCCGGCGTGGTGAAGACCGAGGTCAAGCCGCAGGTCCACGAGTGGCGCAAGGCCGACGGCCGCACCATCATCGTCCTCTCCGAGGGCCGCCTGCTGAACCTGGGCAACGCGACCGGCCACCCGTCGTTCGTGATGTCCAACTCCTTCGCGAACCAGACGATCGCCCAGATCGAGCTGTTCACGAAGACCGAGCAGTACCCGATCGGCGTCTACGTGCTGCCCAAGCACCTGGACGAGAAGGTCGCCCGGCTGCACCTCGACGCGCTCGGCGTGAAGCTGACCACCCTGACCCAGGAGCAGGCCGACTACATCGGCGTCCCGGTCGAGGGCCCGTACAAGGCGGAGCAGTACCGCTACTGATGCGGTGAACCGCGGCTGACGCGGTGAGACGTACGCCGGTGGCCGGCACCCCTGCGCAGGGGTGCCGGCCACCGGCGCGTTCGGCGGACCTTCGGCGGACCTTCGGCGGACCTTCGGCGGACCTTCGGCGGTTCAGGGGACGATGTGCCGCTCGCCGCCCACCCAGCCGGGCAGCCAGCCGAAGTGGACCTCGGCGGTCAGCGGGTCGATGCCGCCCGGGGTCGAGGTCGGTGCCCGGTCGGCTGGTCCGCCGCCACCAGGAGGTGCGCTGCTCGGCCAGGAAGGTGTTGACCAGCACCCTGCGGGCGTAGCCGTCCAGGTTCTCCATGCGGCCTGCCCGCGACCCGTTCACGTACAGCTTGGTGATGGTCTCCTGGACCAGGTCGTCCGCGCGGTGCCAGTCCCCGCACAGCAGACGGGCGACCTTGCGCAGCCAGCCGCCCCTGGAGGTCACGTACTCCGTGAACTCCTCGTCGCGTGCCTGCTTCGCCAGCTGTGCCCCCTTCTCCCTCTTAACCGACGGCGCTCGTGCGCGCCGTCCACCCCCCTGATGCGGGCACCCGCCCCGAACGTTGCACGCGGAGCGCGCACGTAGGCTTTCGGGCATGCCCAACGGCCGGTACTCGCTCCATGACACCCACGACCACGTGCTGCTCGGCGAGGAGCGCTTCAGCTGCGCCCCCGGGGCGGCCGGCTGGCGGTACGTCTCCAAGACCTACGCGCCGGACGGGCGGGTGATCGGCGGCGTCGACCTCACCCTGGACTCGCGGGCCCGCCCGCTGCGGATGGAGCTGAAGGCCGGCGGCTGGCAGGTGCGCGGCGGTGCGGTGGACGGCGTCGCCTGGGTCCGGACGGACGCGGCGGACCCGGGCGGCGAGCACACCGTGGAGGGGCACGACCGGGCGCACGGGTTCACCGGCCGCTCGCCGGCCTTCCTGGTCGCCACCGCCCGGCTGCTGCGGTTGCGGGAGGGGGCGAGTGCCCGGGTGCGGCTGGTCGCGTTCACCGAACCGGTGCTGGCGCCGCGCACCTTCGACCAGGGATGGCTGCTGGAGGGGGTCGACCCGCACCGGACCGACTCCGGGCCGCTGCTGGTCGAGCGGTACCAGGTCGCGGACCTGGAGACCGGCGAGCAGCAGGTCGTGCACCTGGCGGGGGACGTGGTGCTGGCGGCGGATGGGATCGAACTGGAGGAGCTGGCGTCGCCGCCGAACGCCTGGCCGGCGGAGTTCGGGGAGTAGGCCTGGCCTGCGCGGGCCGGCGGGCTGACAGGCCCTAAGCGGGCGGCGCGAAGCCGGTGCCGGGTGCCGGTGCCGGTGCCGGTGCCGGGGAAGGTGCCGGGGACGGCTGGCCGGCGGCGGGCGGGGCGGGCTTCTCGAAGGAGGGGACGGCCGGGGCCGGGGTCGTCGTCGGGGCGGCGAGAACGCGCGGCGGCCCGCCGTCCGCGGTGGGCGGCTGGGGCACGGGTGCCGGCCGCACGGCGGGTGCGGGGGCCGCGGTCCGCTGCCACTGGGCCTGGGCCCGGGCCCGCGTCCACTCCCGGCGCTGGCGCTCGGTGAGCACCGCGCCCAGGTACGCCGCCGGGTGCAGCCCCTGCGCCGCCGGGTGGCCGGTCCGGGCGGCCAGGTCGCCGGCCAGCCGGGTGGACATCTGGAGCGCCACCGTTGGATCCAACTGGCCTATCCGGCCCAGCAGTTGGCGGATCGCCAGCCAGAGCGGCTCCGGCACCGCGGACAAGTCCATCGCGACCAGCTCCCGGCCCATCGCCTGGAGTAGCTGCGGGTGCACGGGCGGCAGCGGGGACGCCGTTCCGCCGCCCGGGGTGCGCTCGCGGACGACGACCGTCCCGGCGAAGATGTCGCCCAGCCGCTTGCCGTCCACGTTCACGGCCGAGGTGATCACCGCCGGCACGCCGGTCATGGCGACCAGTTCCATGAAACCGACCAGCCCGCGCACCAGCGAGTGCCGGAACCGCACCGGGCCGCCGTCGGTGCGCACCACCCGCAGGCCGAGCGCGGCCTTGCCGAGCGAGCGTCCGCGGCTGAAGGTCTCGACCATCACCGGCACGGCCACCAGGAAGAACACCAGCAGTCCGATCAGGGTGGCCGCCAGCGCCGCACCGTCCAGGCCGATCAGGGCGACGCTCAGGGTGAGCGAGACCAGGAACAGGGCGGCGAACTCCACGAGCAGGTCCAGCGTGATCGCCAGCGCCCGGCTCGGAAGCTTCGCCGTCTGCAGGTCGAGGACGACCGCCTCACCCGTCACCAGGTCGCTCAAGACACCTGTCCGTTCACGTTCGTGGAGCCCGTACAGCTCACTCATGGAGGCCGCCGACGGCGGCACGGCCAGGGGAGGGACGTCGCCCGGGCCGGCCCCCGCGACCTGCTCTCCGCAGTCTGATCCGCAGCCGCAAACATACGGCGCCCGGTGGTCGCACGGGAAGTGAGATCCCGGCGGCCGGGGTGCCCACCGCTCCTGGCATGCTGGGGCCGCGCGTGTCCGTACGTACCCGCCCGTCCGCCCGCCCGCGACCGGGCCCCTCGCGCCCACCGCCGACCATGGAGCCGCCGAATGGACCTGGACGTCTTCGTCGCCACCCACCAGGGGGAGTGGGCACGGCTGGACGCCCTCGCCCGACGGCGCCGGCTCAGCGGGGAGGAGGCCGACGAACTGGTCACCCTGTACCAGCGCGCCACCGGCCACCTGGCCAAGGTCCAGGCCGCCGCGCCGGACCCGGCCCTGCTCAGCCGGTTGACCGGCCTGGTCTCGCGGGCCCGCAGCGCGGTGACCGGATCGCGCAGCAGCGGCTGGCACGACGTCGCCCGGTACTACACGGTGAGCTTCCCGGCCGCGCTGTACCGCGCGCGCCGCTGGTGGGTGCCGGTCGCGGTCGTCTCGCTGCTCGCCACCGCGGTGCTCGCCTGGTGGATGGCCACCCACCCCGAGGTCCGCAACAGCCTGGTCGCCCCGGAGAACCTGCGGGAGATGACCCGCCCCGGCGGGCAGTACGAGTCGTACTACTCGGACCGCCCGGCGAGTTCGTTCGCCGCGCAGGTCTGGACGAACAACGCCTGGGTCGCCGTGCAGTGCCTGCTGTTCGGGATCGCGCTGGGACTCCCGGTGCTCTGGGTGATGTGGACCAACGTGGTCAACCTCGGCGTCGGCGTCGGACTGATGGCCTCCGCCGGGCGACTCGACGTCTTCCTCGGCCTGCTCATCCCGCACGGCCTGCTGGAGCTGACCGCGGTGTTCGTGGCCGGCGGCCTCGGACTGCGCCTCGGCTGGACGGTCATCGACCCCGGCCCGCGCACCCGCGGAACGGCCCTGGCCGAACAGGGCCGCTCCATCATCGGCATGTCCATCGGCCTCGCGACGGTGCTGGCCGTTTCCGGTGTGCTCGAAGCGTTCGTCACCCCGTCCGGCCTGCCCACCTGGGCGCGCATCTCGATCGGCGCGCTGGCCGAGGCGGCATTCCTCCTCTACGCACTGGTGTTGGGCCGGAAGGCCGCGGAGGCGGGCGAAGTCGGCGATCTGGACGCGGCCGACCGGGCGGATCTGCAACCCGTCGCGGCCTGAGCCGAGGTGATCCACATGCCTCTGACCTGGTACTCTTCTCGCATCCCGACCAAACCATTGACGTGGTGAGGGTGGGCTAGTAGGTTTGAACGGTTGGGACTGACTGGACAACGGTCGGCCCCGGGCGTTAGTGTCTACGACACCGCCTAATCGAGGTGAGCGCGTTTTATGAATGCGCATCCTCTGACGAAGCAAAATCCTGCGGACTGAGCACACTGAAAGCTTTGATAAGCTTCGGAGCGAAGTTCGAAGGAAATCCCGCCAGCGGGAATTCGGAGAAACGAAGCCGGTAAGAACGGCCGCGAGGATCTGATAAGCTGGAAAAACGAAAGAACGAAGCGCCCGGAGGGCCCGCTGGAAGGCGGCCTGAAGGAAGTGTCCGTTCCTTGAGAACTCAACAGCGTGCCAAAAGTCAACGCC
>NZ_JBIVAX010000056.1:0-44726 GCF_044745805.1 Kitasatospora sp. NPDC086801 | reverse complement strand
GGGGGGGCGCGCCCCCCGCTCCGGGCGCGGCCCCCCGGGGGGGGGGGCCGGTGGGGGGGGGGGGGCGGCCCGGCCCGCCCGCCCCGCGGCGGGGCCCCCCCCCCCCGGGGGGGGGGGGGCCCCCCCGCTTCTGTGCGTCCTGTCGGTGTGACCTGGTAGTACTTGAGGCGATGAGCAGTACAGGGGAGACGGAGAACACGGAGAACGGGGCCGAGCCGGAGCAGCTGGCGTTCATCCGGGAGACGGTCAAACGGGCCAAACCCCGGACGTGGCGTGGCGCCAAGCGGGCCGAGCACCTGCCGGTGGCCCGGGTCGTGGTGGACAAGGGCGTGCTCACCATCGACAAGTTCTTCGACTACGAGGTGCCGGCCGCGATGGCCGAGGAGGCCCGCCCGGGCGCCCGGGTGCGGGTGCGCTTCGGCGCGCGCGTGGTGAAGGGCCAGCGCGAGGGCGGGGAACTGCACGACGGGTTCATCGTCGCCCGGCTGGAGAAGAGCGACTTCCCCGGCCCGCTCGCCCCGCTCGCCCAGGTGCTCTCGCCCGAGCCCGTGCTCACCCCCCAGCTACTCCGGCTCTGCCGGACCGTCGCCGACCGCTACGCCGGCACCCTCGCCGACGTCCTCCAGCTGGCCGTCCCGCCCCGGCACGCCAAGGCCGAGGCCGAGCCCTCGCCGCCGCCGCTCCCGCGCCCCCCGGCCCCCGCCCCCGGCGGCTGGCAGCGCTACCCGGCCGGGCCCGACTTCCTCGCCGCGCTGGCCGGCGGCGGCTCGCCGCGTGCCGTCTGGGCGGCGCTGCCCGGCCCCGGCTGGCCGTACGAGATCGCGCGCGCCGTCGCCGCCACGCTGGCGGGCGGGCGCGGCGCCCTCGTGGTGCTGCCCGAGGGGCGGTCGGTGGCCCGGGTCGACCAGGCGCTGACCGAACTGCTCGGCGCGGGCCGGCACATGGCCCTGGAGGCCGACCTCGGCCCGCGCGAGCGCTACCGGCGCTGGCTGGCGGTGAGCCGCGGTTCGGTGCACGCCGCGATCGGCACCCGCGCCACCATGTTCGCGCCGGTGCGCGATCTCGGGCTGGTCGTCGTCTGGTCCGACGGCGACAACAGCCACAGCGACCCGCGCGCCCCTCACCCGCACGTGCGCGAGGTCGCGCTGCTGCGCGCCGCCGAGGAGGGTGCGGCGGTGCTGCTCGGCGGCCACGCCGTCACGGTGGAGGGCGCGCAGCTGGTCAGCACCGGGTGGGCGCGCCCGCTGACCGCCGACCGGGAGACCGTGCGCCGGATCGCGCCGCGGGTGCGGACCGTCACCGACCAGGACCAGCACCGCGACGGCGCCGCCCAGGCCGCCCGGCTGCCCTCGGTGGCCTGGGAGGCCGCCCGGGAGTCGCTGGCCGCCGGGCACCCGGTGCTCATCCAGGTGCCCCGGCGCGGCTACGTGCCCCGGCTGTCCTGCGGGCGCTGCCGCACCCCCGCCCGGTGTCGGCGGTGCGAGGGCCCGCTGGAGGCGCCCGCGGCCGACGCCGCGCTGAGCTGCGGTTGGTGCGGGGAGGCGGAGACGGACTGGCACTGCCCCGAGTGCGGCTCGTTCCGGCTGCGCGCCCAGGTGGTCGGCGCCCGGCGTACGGCGGAGGAACTGGGCAAGGCGTTCCCGCGGATCCCGGTGCGCACCTCCGGGCGGGACGCGGTCCTGGCCACCGTCCCGGACGAGCCGTCGCTGGTGATCTCCACGCCCGGTGCGGAGCCGGTGGTGGAGGGCGACTCCGGGTACGGGGCCGCGCTGCTGCTGGACGGCTGGGCACTGCTCGGCCGGCCCGACCTGCGGGCCGGGGAGGAGACGCTGCGGCTCTGGCTGGCGGCCGCCGCGCTGGTCCGGTCCGCCGAGGAGGGCGGCTCGGTGGTCGTGGTCGCCGAGCCGTCGGCGCGGCCGGTGCAGGCCCTGGTCCGCTGGGACCCGCTGGGCCACGCCGGGCTGGAACGCGACGAGCGGGCGCAGCTGCACTTCCCGCCGGTGTCGCGGATGGCGTCGGTCAGCGGCAGCCCGGCGGCCGTGGCCGACCTGCTGGGGCTCATCCGGCTGCCCTCGGAGGCGGACGTGCTCGGGCCGGTGCCGGCCGCGGCCCTGCGGGGGGAGGAGCAGGAGCGCGCGCTGCTGCGGGTGCCGCCCGGGCAGGGGGCGGCGCTGGCGGCGGCGCTCAAGGCGGCGCAGATCGCGCGGATCGCGCTGCGGACGCCGGAGGCGGTGCGGGTGCGGATGGATCCGACCGACATCGGGTGAGACCGGCGGGGGCGGGGTGAGTGGGCCACCCCGCCCCGGATGGCCCTGGTCGGACGGGGGCGTCAGCCGCGCAGCGGGATGCCGGCGCGGTCGACCGGGGTGCGCTCGGGGGTGGTGCGGTCGGCCGGGGTGCGGTCGAGCGGGCCGCGTTCGAGGGCGGCGCGCTCCAGGGTGCCGCGTTCCAGCGCGTTGCGTTCGAGGGTGCTGCGTTCGAGGGTGCTGCGTTCGAGGGTGCTGCGTTCGAGGGCGGAGCGGTCGAGGCTGCTGCGGTCCAGGCTGTTGCGGTCCAGGCCGCCCTGGCGGGCCGCCGGGACGGTCGCCGCCAGGCCGCCGGACGGCGCGGCGGGCAGCTCCTCCGAGCGGTCCGGGCGGCTCTGGCCCGGGACGGCACCGCTGGCGGCGAGGAGTTCGCTGGTCGGGCGGCGCATCCCGTACCGGCGGTGCACGGCCTGCTTGGTGACCCCGAGGGCCGAGCCCACCGAGTCCCAGGAGAAGCCCAGCGCCCGGTCGAACTCGACCGCCGCCGCGACCAGGGTCTCCACGCTCTCCCTCAGCTCCTGCGCCAGGCGCACGGTCGGCGCGGGCGCCCGCCCGTACACCACGAAGCCGGCCGACGTGCTGGGCCGGCGCGGCCGGTAGACGTTGCCCAACTGGGCGGTGAGCGTCCGCAGCGCGTCGACCTGCCGCCTCACCCGCTCGATGTCCCGCACCAGCAGGTGCAGGCTCGCCCGCGCCCGGGCGTCGTGGTTGATCTGCTCGGCCATGGCCTACGTGCCACCTTCCGTACGGTTCAGCTCGGCCGGGGCGCGGTGTCCCGTGCGCCCGGCCCCGGTCAATCTCACTTGACCAACGCCGAAGCGGGGGCCGGGGTAACGCCGCCGGGCAGACTCGGGATATGCCAGAAGCCGGTGCCGGGGGTGGGGGAGGGGCGTTCGGGGCGGTGCGAGGGCATGGGCGGCGGGCCCGGTGCGTTGCATAGACTTGCCGGGAACCCGTAGTTGCCCGCAGCCCCGCACCCTCGACGGACAGGAGCCCGTACCCCGTGGCGATCCAGCCGATCCGGCTCTTCGGAGACCCCGCCCTGCGGGCCACCGCCCAGCCGGTGACCACGTTCGACAAGGAACTGCGCACCCTGGTCAGCGACCTCACCGACACCATGCTCAACGCCCCCGGCGCCGGCCTCGCCGCGCCCCAACTCGGCGTCTCCCTGCGGGTGTTCACCTACCACGTGGACGGCGTCACCGGGCACCTGATCAACCCCGACCTGTCGCTCACCGAGGAGGAGCAGGACGGCCCCGAGGGCTGCCTCTCGCTGCCCGGCCTGCGCTACGACACCAAGCGCGCCTACGGCGTGGTCGCCAAGGGCTTCACCATGTACGGCGATCCGGTCACCCTGGAGGGCACCCAGTTGCTCGCCCGCTGCATCCAGCACGAGACCGACCACCTCGACGGCATCATCTTCATCGACCGGCTCGACCGCGAGCAGCGCAAGGCGGCGCTGAAGGCGATCCGCGACACCGACTGGGGCGGCGCGCCCGCGCCGGTCGTCAAGGTCTCCCCGCACAGCACGTTCGGCGCCGCACGCTGACCGCTTCGATTTTCAACGTTCTTTTGCAGAAAGGCACTTGATGCGTCTCGTCTTCGCCGGCACCCCCGAGGTCGCCGTTCCCGCCCTGGACGCCCTGCTCGCCTCCGACCGGCACGAGGTCGTCGCGGTGGTCACCCGCCCCGACGCCCCGGCCGGGCGCGGGCGCAAGCTGGTCGCCAGCCCCGTCGCCCAGCGCGCCGAGGAGGCCGGGATCGAGGTCCTCAAGCCGGCGAAGCCCAGCGACCCGGAGTTCGTCGCCCGGCTCACCGAACTCGCCCCCGACTGCTGCCCGGTGGTCGCCTACGGCGCGCTGCTGCGCCCCGGCGCCCTGGAGATCCCCAAGCACGGCTGGGTCAACCTGCACTTCTCGCTGCTGCCCGCCTGGCGCGGCGCGGCCCCCGTCCAGCACGCGGTGCTGGCCGGCGACGAGGTCACCGGCGCGGCCACCTTCCTGATCGAGCAGGGCCTGGACTCCGGCCCGGTCTACGGCGTGATCACCGAGGAGATCCGCCCGACCGACACCAGCGGCGAACTGCTCACCCGCCTCTCGGTGTCCGGCGCGCGACTGCTCGCCGCCACCATGGACGGCATCGAGGACGGCACCCTGCACGCCCTCCCGCAGCCGGCCGAGGGCATCACGCTCGCCCCGAAGATCACCGTCGAGGACGCGCGGATCGAGTGGAGCCACCCCGCCCTGCGGATCGACCGCGTGGTGCGCGGCTGCGCCCCGGCGCCCGGCGCCTGGACGGAGTTCCGCGGCGAGCGGCTCAAGATCACCGGGCCGGTGAAGCTGCTGACCGAGTCGTCCGCCCTGGCACCCGGGGAGCTGGCCGTGGTCGGCAAGAACAGCGTGCGGGTCGGGACGGGCAGCCACGAGGTCGAACTCGGGGAGGTCCGCCCGCAGGGGAAGAAGGAGATGCGGGCGGCGGACTGGGCGCGCGGGGCGCGGCTGGAGTCCGGGGAGCGCTTCGGCTCCGAGGGCTGAGGCTCAGGTTTAGCGTTACTGTTCGTCTGATAACCACCGATAATCACCGCAGCACCTTGAGGCACCTGTGACCACCCCCAGCGCCCAGCGCGCCCCCCGCCCGCACCGCCGTCCGAAGAAGGACCCGGCCCGGATCGTCGCGTTCCGCGCGCTGCGCGCCGTCGACGAGCGCGACGCGTACGCCAACCTGATCCTGCCGTCGCTGCTCCGCGAAGCCGAGCAGAAGGGCATGGACCGGCGCGACGCCGCCCTCGCCACCGAACTCGTCTACGGCACCCTGCGCCTGCAGGGCACCTACGACGCGATCATCGCGGCCTGCATCGACCGGCCGCTCAGCAAGGTCGACCCGCCGGTCCTGGACGTGCTCTCGCTCGGCGCCCACCAGCTGCTCACCACCCGCATCCCCAGCCACGCGGCGGTCTCGGCCACCGTCGAGCTGGCCCGGGTGGTGCTCGGCGACGGCAAGGCCAAGTTCGTCAACGCCGTGCTGCGCCGGATCAGCGCCCACGACCTGGACGGCTGGATCGAGCAGGTCGCCCCGCCGTACGAGAAGGACGCCGAGGACCACCTCGCCGTCGTCCACTCGCACCCGCGCTGGGTCGTCTCCGCGCTCTGGGACTCGCTCGGCCGCTGGCAGCCCGACGCCTCCGGGCGCAGCGCCGTGGAGGACCTGCTGCGCGCCGACAACGCCCGGCCCGAGGTGACCCTCGTCGCCCGCCCCGGCCGGGTCAGCGTCGGCGAACTCGCCGACGCGGTGCCCGAGGCCGAGCCCGGCCGGTGGTCCCCGTTCGCGCTGCGGCTCGCCGAAGGCGGCGACCCGGGCTCGCTGGAGGCCGTCCGGGACAACCGGGCGGGCGTCCAGGACGAAGGCAGCCAGCTGGTCGCACTCGCCCTGGCGAACGCCCCGCTGGACGGCCCGGACCGGCTCTGGCTGGACGGCTGCGCCGGCCCCGGCGGCAAGGCCGCACTGCTCGCGGCGCTGGCCGCCGAACGCGGCGCGGGGCTGGTCGCGAGCGAGAAGCAGCCGCACCGCGCGCGACTGGTCGCCCGGGCACTGGAGGGCAACCCCGGCCCGTACACGGTGATTGCTGCGGACGGCACCCGCCCGGCCTGGCGCTCCGGCGGCTTCGACCGGGTGCTGGTCGACGTGCCGTGCTCCGGCCTGGGCGCGCTGCGCCGCCGTCCGGAGGCGCGCTGGCGCCGCCGCCCCGCCGACGTCGCCGCCTTCGGCCCGCTCCAGCGGGACCTGCTGCGCTCGGCGGTCGACGCCACCCGGGTCGGCGGGGTGGTCGGGTACGCGACCTGCTCGCCGCACCTCGCGGAGACCCGGGCCGTCGTGGACGACGTGCTGCGGGCCGAGGGCGGCCGGGTCGAGTGGATCGACGCGCGCCCGCTGCTGCCCGGCGTCCCCGCGCTCGGGGACGGGCCGGACGTGCAGCTCTGGCCGCACCTGCACGGGACGGACGCGATGTACCTGGCGCTGCTGCGGCGGACGGCGTGAGCTGCTGCTGAGGCCGGGTTGCATCTCCCGTAGGGGGAGGCGCCAGGGTGGTGGCCATGAACGGCGATACGCACTCCTGTGGTTCGGTCGGCTCGGAGTCGGGCAGCTCGGAGTCGAGCAGCTCCGAACCGCTCGGATCTGATCCGCTCGGCTCCGAGCCGCGCTACACGATCGGTGAGCTGGCGCGGCGGACCGGGCTGACGGTCAAGACCGTCCGGTTCTACTCGGACCAGGGGATCGTGTCGCCGACCGACCGCAACCCGGCCGGCCACCGGCGGTACGGTGCCGACGCGGTCGCGCGCCTGGAACTGGTCCGCACCCTGCGCGAGCTCGGGCTCGGCCCGCCTGTCGGAGGACGAACGGCAGCGCCTGATCGGGGAGTTCCTGGCCGAGGCGTTCGGCGGTCTGCGGTCCGACGGACGGTTCGACGCTGTTGTGCGCTCGCTGACGCCGGAGCTGGCGGACGACCCCGAGCCTGAACAGGTCGAGGCCTGGGTGGAGTTGGCGGAGCTGGCGGCGGACGCCGGGTTCCGCGCGCTGCTGCGGGGGCTGGCGGAGGACGAGGCCGCGGAGGCCGGGGCGGACTGGCCGCGGCCCGGACTCGCTGCGGTGGTGGTGGAGTTGGCCGGTCCTGCGGTCGCGGCGGGGGTCGATCCGGGGTCGGAGGAGGCGGCGGCGGTCGCGCGGGAGCTGGTGGCGCGGTACGCGGGGGCGGCGCCCGGTGAGGTGGTGCGCGGACGGTTGGCGGAGCGGCTGGCGGCGATGGCCGATCCACGGCGGGAGCGGTACCTGACGCTGCTGGCGGTGGTCAACGGGTGGGCGGCGCCGGAGAGTCCGGCGGCGGTGCTGGACTGGGCGGCGTGCTCGGCGCGCTCGGCGCGCTCAGCCGGGTGAGGGGGGCTGCGGCTGGGCGGGCGTGGGGCCGGGGAGGTCGGTGAGGAGGGCGTGGGCCTGGGCGCGGAGGCGGTCGACCGGCGGGTCCTCGCAGATCACCTCCAGGCCGAGTGCGGTGGTCTGGCCCCAGTGGTAGTACGACTGGTAGGCGAGGTAGGGGCGGTGGTCGTCGGCGGGGTCGAGCCCGACGGCGAAGGTCGCGAAGTGGGTGCGTTCCTTCTCGGTGCGCTCGAACTCCGTTCGGGAGAGCTCCCATGCGAACTCGTACGGCTCGGGATCGGCGGGCAGGTCCAGCAGCGCCTGGGCGAGCCGGCGGACGTCCTCCGGCCCCGCGAAGGGCAGCGACTCGGACCAGCGGGGCGCGGCGGCGAGCAGCTCCCAGCCGCCGCCGTTGCGGCTGACGGACAGTTCCCACTCGCCGTCCCGGTCGTGCCAGTGGCAGCTGAGGATCGGATCCATGGTGGTCAACCTCCTTGTGAGGCTTGGCCGTTCGACTCCTCTTATCGTGGCACACGCCGCGCTGCCGAAGGGAGCCGGGCGGGGGTTGCCGCCACACCCGTACGGTGACGTCGTGCTCGGCGGGTGTGGGCGCGCGGGAATTTCGGCCCGGGGGTGGTCAGTCGGTGGCCGGGCTCGGGGCGGGGTGCCAGGGGCGGTCGGCGCGGGTCGGGCGGGCTGCGGCGGTGAGGCGCAGGGCGTACACCTCGCGGTCGGTGGCCGGGTGCGGGACCGGGCCGAGGTAGTCGTGGCCGGTCAGGTGGCACCAGGCGGGCAGGTCGAGCGGGGCGGCGGGGTCGGTGGTGTGGATGTGCACCACCGCGCCGGCCGGCAGGTCGGCGATCCGGGCGCGCAGGCGCAGCAGCAGCTGGACGCAGAGCAGGCCGGTGCCGTCGACGGTCAGGTCGGGGGCGGGCTCCTGGCCGGGCTCCTGGCCGGGGGTGTGGGTCATGGGGGTTGCTGCCCTTCGCGGTGGTGCGGCGGTGCCGTGGTGCAGGGCTCAGGCTAGGCGGTGGGCCGGGGCGGGTCGCTGGTCGGGGGCGGTGCCGCCGAGGCGGGTGAGGAGGGCGGCGAGGTGGTCGAGGTCGGCGGGGCCCCACTGGTCGGCGGCGAAGAGGTCGGCGGCGGTCTGGCGGGCCGTGTGCAGCATCTCGGCGAGCCGCTCGCGGCCGGTCGGTGTCAGGGCCGCGTAGGCGACCCTGGCGTCGCGGGCCGCTGCCTCCCGGCTCACCAGGCCGATCCGCTCCAGCGGTGCCAGCCCGCGGGTGACGCCCGAGGCGGTGAGGCCGAGGGCCTCGGCGAGGTCGACCCGGCGCAGCCGGCCGCCGGGGGCGTGGCCGAGGTGGAGCAGCAGGGTGAAGTCGGACAGGCTCACGCCGTGCAGGCGGCTGAGGCTCGCGTCGAAGCGCTTGACCACGGCCGCCTGGGCGCGGACCAGCCGCAGGGCGGTGTCGAGCGGGTCGGGTCGGGAATTCGGCTGCGGGTCGGCGTGCGGGTCTGTCATTGCTACCTCCTTGACTGCTCAAGCATATCAGTGCGGCGAGCCGTCAAGGAGGTAGCGGAGGGGGGGAGGGGGCTAGCCGGCGTTGGCGGCGCGGCGCTGCCGCTTGCCGAGCGGCGCCTGCGAGAGGTCCTCGGCCTGGGACCGCAGGTTCTTGTAGCCGTAGCCGCGCTCGGCCAGCCAGGCCTGCGCCGCCTGCTCGGCCCGTTCGGCGGCCGCCAGGATGTCCTCCTCGGCCTCGCCCGAGTCGAGGAAGCGGAAGGTGAACGCGGCCCGCGCGCCGAGGTCGTAGCTGAGGTGGCCCTCACGGGTGAAGGCCGCGTGCAGCACGTCGTGTTCGGGTGCGCGGGCGAGGAGTTCGGCGTGCTGCTCGGCGTCGAGGCCGTCGAAGACGCCGCGCACCATGATGCGGAAGGTTCGAGTGGTCATCCCCCGACCATAGGCAGGACGGGCGGCCGACTGCCAACCCGATTTCGTGCCGCCGGTCGGAGTCCGGTGGTGGAGGTCCCCGGCAGGCCTAGGAGCGGGCGGTGGGCAGGCGGGTGCAGACGGTGCCGGAGGCGAGTGGGGCCGGTTCGGCCTTGAGGGTGTCGAGGGTGAAGTCCGTGGTGAGGGTGCTGATGTCGGCGGTCTGCCGGATGAGGTAGTGGTTGGCGCCGGGGGCTTCGTAGCGGGCGAGGTCGGGGACGACCGGGCGGGCCCGGAGCGCGTATTCGAGGGACTGGGTGGCGTTGGCGGCGCTGTGGTCACCGGTGCCGTGGACGATCAGGACGCGCCGCCCGGCGAGGTGGTCGACGGGGTCGCCGCTGGGCAGCCAGGGGGCGATGCCGGCGACGCCGACGACGTTCGGGTGCCCGGCGCACCAGAAGGCGGCGCGTCCGCCGAGGGAGTTGCCGATGAGGACGACGGGTACGTCGCCGTAGCGGCGGGCGAGTTCGTCGAGGGCCCAGCGGGTGTCGACGGCGGTGTCGGCGTCGGCGCCGTTCCAGCCGCTGTAGCGGTAGCGCAGCAGGTGGACGGCGAGGCCGTGCGGGCGGCCGCGGTCGGCGAGTTCGGCGGTGAGGTCGCGCAGGCCCAGTTCGGCGACCTTCAGCGGCCCGCGCCGGCTGCGCAGGAACCCGCCGGGCAGCAGCAGGGCGACGCCGTCGACCCGTCCCGTCCCGTCGTCGCCGAGTCGTGGGGTCAGTTGTGCGGTGCGCGGCCGCTGCGCCTGGAACACGCGAATCCCTCCCTGGTGGCTACCTGCGGATTCTACGGTTCCGCGGGCGGGTCGCGGTGCGCGAGCAGGGACCACAGGATCCAGCCGGTGACGCGGGTGCGGGCCACCATGACCTTGGCCCAGCGGGCGCCGAGCGGCGAGGTGCGGTGGTTCGACCTCGCGCCGCACCTGGTGGGGCACACGCTCAACGCCCACGAGCGGACGGACACGCAGATCGTCGTCGACGTCGTGCGCCACCCGCCGGGCATCGACCTCCGGGACATCGGCGCCAGCCGGCCGACGCTGGACCGCTGGACCGCTGGACCGCTGGACCGTCGACCTGGCGGCCGGGGTGGTCACGGAGGAGCGCCTCGACGACCGGATTCAGGAGTTCCCGCGCCTCAACCCCGCCTTCTCCGGCCGCCCGTACCGCTACGGCTACGCGGCCGCCGTCGAGCTCTACGCCCCGCCCGCCGGCCCCGACGACGACCGCCCCGACGAGGGCTTCAGCAATGCGCTGCTCAAGCACGACCTGGGCCGGGGGACCACCGAGGCCCACGAGTTCGGGCGCGACGGCGCGGTGGGCGAGGGCGTGTTCGTCCCCGCGGAGTCGCCGATGGCGGAGGACGACGGCTACCTGATGGCGTACGTGTTCAACCCGGCGCGGGCCGCCACCGACCTGGTGGTCCTCGCCGCCCAGGACTTCACCGGCGAGCCCGTCGCCCGGATCCACCTGCCCGTGCGGGTCCCGCTGGGGCTGCACGGGAACTGGGTGCCGGGCGGCGAGTGATCACCGGGGCCGGTCCGCCGGGGGGGCGTGTCGTCGGCGGGGCCGGTCGGTCGGCGGAGTGGGTCCGTCGGCGGGGTGGGTCCGTCGGCGGGGTGGGGCCAGGAGTTTTCCGTTGTCTTTGTTCAGGATCCAGCGAGGCTCTGCGATCATCCGATGATCGTCGCTCGTGCGGTGGGCGGCGCTTGACGGGGGAGTGACCGACATGGCCGAGGGGCCCGCGGACAGTGTCACCGGGGTCGGGCGGGGCCGCAGGTCCGTCCGCCTCGCCAGGGGCGGGTTCGCCCTGGACAAGGAGGCCTGGATGGTGGTCTCCGGCGGGGTGCTGGGGGCCATGTTCGCGAGCATGGGCCTGGCCGTGCTGATCGGGCCGTCCCAGGGGTACGGCGGTGAGAGCCTCGGCTTCATGGGCATCGTCAGCATCCTCGGCCTGATGCCCTGCGGGGCGGGCCTGCTTTGGGCGCTGCTCCACCCCCGGCGCGGCTTCCCCTCCGTCGCCGTCGGGATCCTGCTCGGGCTCGCCGTGTTCGTCTCCTTCGCCGGGACCGGCCTCAACGACGCCTGGGCGGCGCCGCTGGACCGGCCGTCGTCGATCCGCGCCGTCGGCAGCTGGACCAAGGGGGACGTGGTGGTGCGGGTCCGGCCCGACCAGGTGGTGGCGTACCGCGGCGCCACCGGGCAGGTCGCGTGGCGGTGGACGCCGCCGGGGGAGGACTCCGTCTGCGCCATGAGCCGCGGGACCGGCCACGGCCTCGGACTGCTCGGCCACTCCCCGCACGACCGGCCGTGCGCGGCGGTGACGGCGCTCGACCTCGCCACCGGCACGGCCGCCTGGACCGCCGCGGTGGACGGGCCCGGCCGTGTCGGGGACACGGCGGCGCCCGATCTGCTCGCCGTCGCCGGGGACGAGGCCGTCCTGCAGGAGCGGACCGGCTGGCGCGCGGTGCACCTGGCCGACGGCGGCCCTGCCTGGCACGGCGACGCGGACCCCGGCTGCTCGCCGTTGCAGGTGGCGGGCGGGGCGGCGGAGGTGGTGACGGTCGCGCAGTGCGGCGACGCCGCGCCCGTGCTGCGCTCGCTGGCCCCGGCGGACGGGCGGGAGCGGACCCGGGTCGCCCTCCCGGTCACGGGCGGACTGAAGGACGTCGCGGTGGTCTCCACCGAGCCCCTCGCGGTCTGGGTCGACGCGCAGGGCGAGCGCGGGACGCACGCCGTCCTCAGCTTCGACGGGGCGGGGCGGCAGCGGGCGTCGATCCCGGTCGCGGGGGACGAGTACGACCTGGACGTCATGCTGGGCGGTGCCCACGCCTACGACGCGTTCGCCGCCCGCCCGCTGTTCGGCGGGGTGGTCGTCGGCGACCAGCTGATCGTCCCGGGCGAGAAGCCCGACGACGTCCGGATCAGCGGGGGGAAGAACCCCAGCCGCATCGCCACCGGACGCCTGGTCGCCTACTCGCTCGCCGACGGCTCGAAGCGGTGGACGTCCGGGCTGGACGACCAGGTGACCGGGCTGCTGGTGGACGGCGCGTCGGTGTGGGCGCTGACCCGGGACAAGCTGACCCGGGTCGATGCCGCGACCGGGCGCCAGAGCAGTGAACTGGACGTCAACGACTCGAAGTCCGTCCACCCGGTGGACCTGTCGGTCTCCGGGCCCGGCCGGTTCACGGTGGTGGCCGAGGACGGCACCCGGGACGAGCCGCCGGCGCGGGGCATGAGCTGAGCCGGCCGCGGCCCTCGACTCCCGTCATTCGTCACGCTCGGTCACGGCGGCGGTCCGGGGGTGCCGCCCCGAGCGGCTGTGTCAGGCTGGTGGGGGAGCACCGCCGAGATCGGGAGGCTCGTGATGGCCGAGATCAGGGTGAACGGGGTGTCGCTGCACTACGAGGCCCGCGGCGAGGGGCCCGGCGTCGTCCTGGTGCACGGTTCGTGGAGCGACGCCGACAGCTGGGCGCGGGTGATGCCGGGCCTGGCCGAGTCCACCACCGTCGTCGCCTACGACCGGCGCGGCCACAGCCGCAGTGAGGACACGCTCACCCAGGGTTCGGTGTACGAGGACGCGGCCGACCTGGCCGGACTGATCGACGGGCTCGGACTCGCGCCGGCCTACGTCTGCGGGAACTCGTACGGTTCGCTGATCACGCTGCGGCTCGCCGCTGCCCGGCCCGACCTGCTGCGGGGGATCGCCGTGCACGAGCCGCCCGGCGCCGGCATCCTGCTCGCCGACCCCGAGCTGCGGCCGGTCGCCACCGCGCTGGCCGACCGGATCACCGCCGTCCGGGAGCTGCTGGAGCAGGCCGAGTCGGCCGCGGCGGCGGAGCTGTTCGTGGAGACGGTCACCTTCGGGCCGGGGGCCTGGGCGCAGCTGCCCGCGCCGGTGCGGCACACGTACGTGCGCAACGCGCCGACCTACCTGGACGAGCTGCGGGACCCGGACGCCCTGGACCTCGACCTGACGGCGCTGGCCCGCTTCACGGAATCGGTTCTGCTCACGCAGAGCGACGACAGCCCGCCGATGTACGGCGAGGTGCTGGACATCATCGACCTCACCCTGCCGAAGGTGGAACGGCACCTGTACACGGGCGCCGGACATGCACCGCACCTGTCGCAGCCGGAGGAGTGGGTGCGGGTGGTGCTGCCGCGCGCGTTGGCGTGAACCGCCACCGGAGCCGGCTGTTGCGTAGATGGCCGGCCCGTTGCGTGTACGGTCGGGCCGGTCCGTTGCGTGCGCGGGTGGAACGGGCCGACCGTACGCGTCAGTTGGGGGGAGCGCCCCAGCCGTCGTCCGGGAGGGTGCGGTCCGGTTCGGGGCAGTCGGTGTGGTCGTAGCCCCACAGCAGGGCCTTGTTCAGCAGCCAGTCGTCAGGCGGCGGCGCGTCGCGGGCCTGGTGGTCCTCGCGGTCCTCGCGGGCCTCGCGGGCCTGGTGGTCCTCGCGGTCGGTGAGGACGAACGCCACCCGGATCTCCTCGGCCACCGCCACCTCCAGGGTGCGCTGGTCGGGGACGTTCTCGTACGTCACGGTCTCCCAGCGGCAGCCGGCGGTGGTCAGCGCGGTGACCAGGGCCGACTCGGTGACGAGCGTGTCGAGCGTCACCAACCCGCCGCCGGCCAGCGGGAGTTCGAGTTCGCCGTGCCACGCGGGCAGGGACAGCGACTGGAGCCGGCGGCAGTGGCAGAACACCGTCTGCACGTCGCCCCAGCCGAAGCCGTGCGGCCAGCGGGACTCACGGTGGATCCGCCCGCCGTCCCAGGGATCGCCGTAGTGGGCGGCGAGTTCGGGCAGCGAGGCGTTGTAGCGCAGGCCGTCGGGGCCGTCCAGGCTGCCGGTGGCCGCCAGCGCGGTGAGCCGCGCGAGGAAGCCCGTCACCCCAGGCACCCGCGCACCGCCTCGATCAGCCGGGTGGCGCGGGCGTCGCCGTGGCCGATCATCCGGTTGGCGACGTAGCCGAAGCCGACGCCGAACTCGTCGTCCCCGAAGGCGAACTGGCCGCCCGCGCCGTCGTTGCCGAAGCTGCGCGTGCCCAGCAGCGGACGGAAGGCGGGGGAGTCCAGCAGCAGGCCGGAACCCCAGCGGGCGCCCATGTCGAAGCCCAGGAAGCCCGCGCCGGAGGAGACTTCGCGCACCGCGTCGGTGACGGTCTCGTGCGAGAGCAGGCGCGGGGCGTCGTCCAGCCCGGTGGCGGCCGCCGCGTACAGCCCCGCCAGCCCGGTGGCGGAGGCGACCGCGCCCGCGCCGGGCAGCTCGATCGCGTGCAGGGCCGGGTCGTTCCAGCCGTGCGGTGCGTCCAGGCCGGGGAAGACCAGGGCGCCGTTCATCGTCACGATCCGGGTCAGCAGGTGCTCCGGGCCGGGCATCGGGCGGCGGCCCTCCGCCGCCACCAGCCGGGCCAGGCGCGGGAGTTCGCCCTCCGGCAGGCCGATCCAGACCGGCAGGCCGAGCGGCTCGGCGACCTCCTTGCGGAGGAACGCGCCCGGCGTGAGCCCGGTGATCCGGCGGATCACCTCGCCGACCGCGAAGCCGAGGACGTGGCCGTGGTACTCGTAGGTCGTGCCGGGCTCCCAGAGCGGCTCCTGCTCCTCGATCGCGCGGACGACGGGCGTCCAGTCGGCGATCTCCTCGAAGGAGAGCACCGCGTCCAGGGCCGGGATGCCCGCGCGGTGGCCGAGGATCATGCGGGTGGTGATGTCCTGCTTGCCGTGGCGGGCGAACTCGGGCCAGTAGCGGGCGATCGGCGCGTCGAGGTCGAGACGGCCCTGCTGGGCGAGCAGGTGGGCGCTGATGCTCACCGGGCCCTTGGCACAGGAGAAGACCGGGACGACGGTGTCCTGCGTCCAGGCCCGTCCGGTGCGCTCGTCGGCCGTCCCGCCCCACAGCTCGACCACCTTGCGGCCGCCGGCGAACACCGTGACGGCGGCGCCGAGCTCGGGGAACTCGGCGAAGTTGCGGGCGAAGACGTCCGCGACGGCGCCGAACCGTTCGTCGGCCCAACCCTGGTACTGCTGCATGGTGTCCCGCCCCGTTCCTTCGTCCTTGTGGAGCCAGCCCTCGTGGAGTCGCTGCCCCAAGATCGTCGACCGGACCACGGTACGGGCTCGGAGTGCCCGGCACGACCCGGTTTTCCGCCCGGGGCCGGAGGCCGGGAGGCGGCACCACGGGGCTCCCGTGGTGCCGCTGCCCGGACGGCGGGCGGTCACCCGCGGTCAGCCGCGGCCGGTGATGTAGAGGGGCTTCATGTCGACGACCGTCGTGGTGACGGTGTGTCCCAGGCCTTCGCGGGCGGCGTTGGTGAGGAGGCCGGGGTCGGCCTCGGCGTGCTCGGCGAACAGGCCGCCGAGGCCCCGGGCCCGGGCGTACTCGGCCTTGGCCCGGACGGAGCGCGGGGTGTCGAGGGAGAGGAAGACGCCGGAGGCCGGGTTGTGGAGGTAGTCGGCGTCGGCGGAGATGTCCGTGTGCAGCTCGAAGCCGTTGCGGCCCTCGCCCCGCTCCAGGTCGAGGTAGTTGCGCAGCACGTCGGCGTAGGTGCTCGTCCCGGGCGCGAAGGAGCCGACGGTCTGGCCCGAAGTGGTGTCGTACGTGCCGCGCAGGGGCGAACTGCGGGTGAGCCGGGCCCGCTTGGCGTTGCGGGTGGTCGTGGCGTAGCCGAGGTGGATGCGGTGGGGGTCCACGTCGGTGCGCTCGATCAGGTGGGTGACGGCGTTGTCGACGCAGTCCGTCTGGCTGCTGCTCGGGTCGCGGCGCAGCGAGGTGTGGTGCCCGAGCCCGGTGGACCAGGGGCTGCCGAAGAAGTCGAAGGACATCAGGTCCAGCCGTTCGGCGCCGGCGTCCAGGAGGAGCGGGATGTTCATCGCGTCCAGTTGGGCGGTGGAGGCCGGGACCGCGACGGCGATGGTGGCGGGGGAGCCGGCGGCGGCCAGCGCGGCCTTGGTCTCGCGGATGAGCGCGGCGTAGTTGCCCGGGTCCTCCGGCCCGTGCCCCGCCTCCGGGGCGCCGGCCGAGCCGGGCCAGCGCCAGTCCAGGTGGAGTGCGGAGAACATCGGGAAGGCACGGAACACGCGCACCACGGACTCGGCGAACCGCTGCCGGGAGGCCGGGTCCTGCGCGATGGTGTGGAAGGCCTGGCTCAGCTCCCAGCCGCCGACGTGCAGGCCGACCGAGAGGTCCGGGTCGCGCTCCTTGAGGCGGCGCGCGGCGCCCAGCAGGCCCTGGGCCCGCTGCTGGGTGAACAGGTCCTGGTAGTCGTTGGAGACCCAGCCGTCGAACCCGTAGCCGAGGTAGGCGGCCGCCGCGCTCCAGGCGTCGATGAAGGTCACGGCGCCGCGCTCCGAGGAGGCGATGCCGAAGTCCCGCGCGGCCTGGGCGGTGGCGGCCCCCAGGCCGCCCTGGTCGCCGACGATGCCGACCAGGCCGAGGATGATCTCGTCGAAGGCGCCGTTCGCGGCCTCCAGCCGGGTGAGGTCGGCTCCCGGCCCGCCGGTGGGGCCTCCGCTGTCGTCCGTCAGGCGGCTGTCGTAGGCCCACGTGGTGTCCAGGAAGCCGGACACGGTCTGGTCGCCGCTGCGCCGGTAGGCGTTGAAGGCGGGACCGGCCACTCGGCAGGGGGTGAAGGAGAGCTTCGAGTCCTCCCGCGCCGGGTCGAAGCCGTTCATCCGGTACGTGCGTTCGGCCGCGTCGACGGCCCGACCGTCGAGGCCGGGGTCGGACGGGTACACCAGCTCGCTCATGACAGTTCTCCCTGCATCGCGCTAGCGGAAAGTGCCCGGTGTGGCGCCGGGTGTGACCGTGCTTGTGCAGAGTAGTGACCGGACCGGGCGGCGCGGGCGGGTTCGGGTGAACGAGTTGACAGATCGTCAGGGGCGGCGCGGACCTGATCGGCGGTCAGTTGGCGTCGGCTTCTGTCCTCCACGTGGAGTGGAGTTGCGCGCCGACGTCGCCGGCCTGGCGAAGACCCGCTTGGTAGGACGGTTCCCAGGCTGCCAGGTCGCCCGGGTCCGAGCCGAAAGCGTGCACCGATTCCGGATCGGGGCCGATGGTCACCACGGTGTCCGCCCCCACGGCCGCCAGCTGCTGGTTGAGCGGTTCCCGGGGGAACAGGTGCGCCATCGGCTCGACCACGACCAGCGTGCGGGCCCCGGCGGCGAGATCGGCGTTGGGGCCCGCACGCAGCGCACCGTCCATGTACCGCCGGCCGTCGATGGCGACGGGCGGCGCGGCCCCGGGGAAGGCGCTGCTCGCCGCCACCGCGTGCACCAGCGGTACGCCGCTGTCGCGGTCCCACACCACGGGCTCACCGGTGGTCGCGTCCACGGCGGTGATCAGCAGTCGTCGCTCCGGCCACGCGTCCGCACCGATCAGGGTGGCGCGCCCCGCGAGCAGCGCCTCCTCGGCTCGGGGGCTGGTGCCGTCGAGCGCGAGGCGGCCGACGCGGCGCCTGGCCTCGCCGGGTTCCAGGCTGCGGTCGCCGAGTACGGCGAACACCGCGCCCATCCGCTGAGGGTCGGGCTTGACCCGGTGAGCGGCCTGGCGGGCGGAGGAAGCGAGCCGCCCCGGGTCCTGGCCGGTGGCGAGTAGTGCTCCGACGATCGCGCCGGCCGACGTGCCGACGATCAGGTCGGCTTCGCCCAGATCCACGCCGTCGCGGCGCAATCCGTAGGCCAGCCCTGCTGTCCAGGCCGTGCCGACGTGACTCCCGGGACCCAGGACGAGCGCTCGGTCGAAGGTGCGCAAGGTGGTCTCCCCTCGTTAGTGAAACAGTCGTACCATATACTCGCTGACGCTGTTTCGGTGCCGAGTTGCTGAGAGGGGATCCACCGTGGGGCGACCCGCAGATCCCGCCCGTCGCGAGCGCACACTGGCGCGGGCGACCGACTACGTGCTGGCGCACGGCCTGGCCGGACTGAGCCTGCGACCACTGGCCGCGGCCCTCGACACCAGCCCACGGATGCTGCTCTACGACTTCGGCAGCAAACAGGAGTTGGTCGCTGCGGTCCTCGCCGAGGCCCGTCGCCGAGGTGCGGTGCGTTTGGCCGGGCACCGTCCGGCGGCGACGGATTCCGTGCAGGAGCGGCTGCGTGGCATCTGGGGGTGGATCAGTGCGGACGAACGCATGCCGTTCGTCCGGCTGTTCTTCGAGGTGCACGCCGACGGCCTGGTCCACCCCGAGAACTACCCCGACCAGGGCCAGGCGATCACGGACTGGTTCGACACTCTCGGTGCCACGTTCCGCGACGTCTCCACCGGTCCTGACGACACCGTCACGCCCACCTTGGTCATGGCCGTCGTCCGGGGTCTGCTGTTCGACCTCACCACCACCGGCGACCGCCACCGCACCGATCGTGCGCTGGACCGCTTCGCTGAACTCCTCAAGCAGTGAACGCCCTTCGGAGAACGCCGCCGATGCGATCTCCACCGGCGGAGAGGGAGGGCGTGGAGGCCCGGAGCCTCGGCCATACTGGTGCGCGCGAAGACTCGGGGAGGCGTGCGACCTATGGGGTTCGGAATGGACGAGGCCAGGCGTATCGGCGGCTACACCGTCGAACGCGAACTGGGTGCCGGTGGGATGGGCACCGTCTACCTGGCACGTTCGCGCGGAGGCCGTGCGGTGGCCGTCAAGGTGGCTCGTCCGGAGCTTGCCGCCGATCCGCATTTCCGTGAGCGGTTCCGGGCCGAGGTCGCCGCGGCCCGTCGGGTCGGCGGGTTTCATACGGCCCCGGTCGTGGATGCCGATCCGGAGGCGGAGGCGCCCTGGCTCGCCACGGCGTACGTGCCGGGGCCCACGCTGTCCGGGCTGCTCGCGGCGCAGGGACCGATGGGCGAGGAGCGGTTGCGGATGCTCGGCGCGGCCCTGGCCGAGGCCCTGCAGGCCATCCACGCCTGCGGATTGGTCCACCGCGACCTCAAGCCCGGCAACATCATCATGGCCGAGGACGGTCCGAGGGTCCTGGACTTCGGCATCGCACGTGCTGTTGAGTCAACCCGCCTGACCATGACCGGAGCTGCCTTCGGCACCCCCGGATTCCTTGCGCCGGAGCAGGCCCAAGGCCTCGAAGTGAGCGGCGCGGCAGACGTGTTCGCACTCGGCGCGGTGCTGGTCGCCGCCGCGGGCGGCAGTGCGTTCGGCGCGGGAACACCCATGGGGCTGATGTACCGTTCGGTGCACGAAGCGCCCGATCTGTCCGCGGTGCCGGAAGGAATGCGCCCGGCTGTCGCCGCGTGCCTGGTCAAGGACCCGGCCCTGCGCCCCACATCGGGCCAGCTCCTGGACCTGTTCGTGCCCGCCTCGGCGCAGTACACCCCCACCGTGGCTCTGGGCGAAGGGCAGAAGCCGGTCGCGACGGCCCCGGTGGGGTACACGCCGACCCTCCGCGCAGAGCCGCGGACCGGGGGCGAGGGGGAGGGCGGCGACGAGTTGGTGTTCATCGCGGCAGACCGCAGGAGCAGTGTCACCGTCGACGCGGACGGCGTCATGATCGACTCCGAAGGAGAGACTGTTGCGCTCACCTGGGCGGAGATCAGGACCGTCGACCACACCGTGGAGTCCCGGCGACTCAGGGTGACCGCGCACCGTCACGACGGTAGCGTCGTCCGCTGTTGGCTGGGCACCCGCCGGGCGTCCCGACTCAACGACTGGGTGGAGCAGTTGACCCTGACCCTGGACCGCTATCTCCCGGCGTGAGCCGTCGGCGGGCGGTGCCGATCGAAGGCCCAGGCGACAAGAAACGCAACACCGTCGAACGGGCGATCGACAAGGGAGGCCGCGAGAGGCACCGCAGGGGTGGCGGGCATCTCGGGCCCGCCACCCCTGAGGCCGTTGACGCCGTTCCACCTGGGCGTTGATCAATTGTCTACCGCCTTCGCGCATGATCGTTCCTGAACAGGGCGCCCACGCGTTCACGGGCGCGAACACACGAGAAAGGCACACGGGGAAATGAAGACAACGAAAACGAAGACGCTGCGGCACATGGCCCTCGGGATGGCGGCCGGCATGCTGGCACTGGTCGGGACGGTGGCGTCGGCAGGGACCGCGCAAGCCTACGACCTGCCCACCGCGGAAATGGACGAGCCCGGCATCCTCTACCGTGGCGGCCACATCGACGCGGGAGACACCCGGCTGATCCTGCAGGACGACGGCAACCTCGTCCTCTACCGGGCCTACCAGGAGGCAAGTCTCGTCCACGCCGTGTGGCAGGCCAACACCTGGGGCTGCGGCTACAAGGCGATCATGCAAGGCGACGGGAACTTCGTCGTCTACGACGCCAACAGCAACCTCTGCTGGTCCGCCAACACCTTCAAGTCCAGTTCCTTGCAGAAGGCCAGCCTTCAGGTCTCCGCCCTCGGCGGCCTCAAGGTCGTCTTCGTCAACCCCAGCGGCGGCCGGAACATCAGCTGGGCGACGATCCGCAGCTCGGACCTGTACTAGCCAGGAGCCACCCAGCCGATCATGTGGCTGTCGGCTGAGCTGCTCGTTGTTCCCGTTGTGGGGCAGGGAGGGCGCGGCGGTCTACCGGACGCCGAGTGGGAGCGGCTGCGGACGTCTTCGCCCCGCTCATCCGACCGCGCCCCGGTCACTCTCCGTGCCGGCCGCCCCGGAGGGGGTGGGCGTATCCGGTGCCGTTGCACAACGTGGAGCGCGACCAGCTCAGAGGGCGCGTACAGGCCGCTGCGCGCCCTGGTTCGCGCCGTGCCGGACCACTCCCGCCGACGGCCTTCGCCGGCGCAACGCAGCGGATCGGTCACGCAGAGCCCCGGGCACCGCGCGGCGGTTCCCGTGCGAACGTGCGGGTCGGCGCGGGGCGGCGCAGGCTGGAAGGGGTTTGAGGGCCCGGCCGGGCCGGGTCGGGCCGCCGGTTCGGGAAGTGAGGCTTCCGATGAGCAGGCTGCAAGAACAGATCGAGATCGACGTCCCGGCGGAGCAGGTCTGGGCGCAGTTGCACCGGATTGATGAGTATCCGCAGTTCGTCGACGGTGTGCGCAGCGCTTTCGCCGAGGGCGAGAGCCGGGCGCACTTCGACGTCGGCGCCGGCGGCGAACCACGCGGCTTCGATACCGAGCTCACCGAGCGGGGCGGTGAGCAGGTGCTGGCGTGGCAGACGCTCGGCGGCAGCCCGGAACTGAAGGGCGCCTTCGCCGTGCTGGAGTTGGACGACGGGCACTGCGAGCTACAGGCGCGGCTGGAGTACGACGGGGCCGCGCTGCGGGAGGCGTTCGGCGGGCCGAAGGGGTTCGCCCAGGTGCGGGCCGTCGAACAGGCGGTGCGAACGGACCTGGAGCAGTTCAAGGAGCTGATGGAGAACAGGTAGGGCCGCACGAGCGGGAGGACGGGGTGAAAGTCGGCGCGGCCGGCTTTCACCCCGAGGCTTTCACTCTGCGGCTTCCACTCCGAGACTTTCACTCTGAGGCTTTCACTCTGCGGCGCGGCGGCTATCGGGCCTCGTGGCTGGGCAGGCTCGGTCGGACACCGACCGAAGGACGCCCCTTCGGACACCGACCGAAGGAGGCCACACATGGCCGCAGTGCACGAATCCGTCCTCGACGCGATCGGCGGGACGCCGCTGTTCCGCCTCGCCCGGCTCGGCGCCGGGCTCGCCGCGCCGATCTACGCCAAGGCCGAGTTCCTCAACATCGGCGGCAGCGTCAAGGACCGCGCCGCGCTGTCCATGGTGCTGGCCGCCGAGCGGGACGGCCTGCTGCGGCCCGGTGGGACGATCGTCGAGGCGACCTCCGGCAACACCGGCATCGGGCTGGCGATCGTCGGGCGGCAGCGCGGCTACCGGGTGATCGCCGGGGTGTCCGACAAGTCGGCGCCCGAGAAGTCGGACATCCTGCGGGCGTACGGTGCGGAGGTGGTGCTCGCCCCGACGGCCGTGCCGGCCGAGGACCCGGCGCACCTGTTCAACGTCGTGCAGCGGCTGGTGGAGGAGATCCCCGGCGCCTGGCTCGCCAACCAGTACGACAACCCGGCCAACCCGGACGCCCACGTGCGCACCACCGGCCCCGAGATCTGGGAGCAGACCGGCGGCCGGGTGACCCACTTCGTCGCGGGCGTCGGCACCGGCGGGACCATCACCGGAAACGGCGGGTACCTCAAGCAGGTGTCCGGCGGCGCGGTGACCGTGGTCGGCGCGGACCCGGAGTCCTCGATGTACGGGGGCGGGGACGGCAGCCCGTGGTTCGTCGAGAGCATCGGGCACTTCCTCCACCCCGACACCGTCGAGGACCGCTGGCCGCAGGCCTACCGGTCGGACGCGGTGGACGCCTTCGAGCGCATCCCGGACCGCGAGTCGCTGTTGACGGCCCGTCGGCTCGCCCGAGAGGAGGGAATCCTGGCCGGGCCCTCCTCGGGCACGGCGGTGGCGGCGGCGCTGCGGGTGGCGCGGCGGCTCGGGCCGGACGACCTGGTCGTGGTGCTGCTGCCGGACTCGGGGCGCTCCTACCTGTCCAAGGTGCACAGCGACGACTGGATGCGGCAGTGGGGCTTCCTGGAGGAGGAGGGGGAGGCGGCGGCGGACGGCCTTCGGCCGCTGCTCGACGGGGCCGGCCCGCTGGTCGCGGTCGACGCCGGTGCGACGGTCGGCGAGGCGCTGGAGGTGCTGCGCGCCGCGCCCGGCGGGGTGGCGCCGGTGGTGCTGGCGCGGGCGGCGAGGCCGTACGGGGTGAGCGCGACGGAGGTGGTCGGCTCGGTGTCGCGGGAGGTGCTGGCGGCTGCGCTCGCGGCGGGCGGCGTCAAGCCGGGCGATCCGCTGGGGGGTCCGCTGGCTGGCACGCCGGCTGGTCCGCTGGCTGGCCCGCTGGGCGCGCTGCTCGGGCCGGCGCTGCCGGCGGTGGGCGTCGGGCAGTCGCCGGCCGAGGCGCGGGTGGTGCTGGGTGGTGCGCACGAGGCCGCGCTGGTGCTGGTCGACGGGCGGGCGGTGGCGGTGCTGCCGAGGGAGCGGCTCGGTGTCTGACGCTCCGTCAGATCGCGGGGGTGGGCGTCAGGATGGCGGTGATCACCCGGTCCAGTGAGCGGTCGAAGGCGGTGTCCGGATCGGCGGGCGGTCCGGACGTCGCGAACGCCTGGGCCAGGTGCGGGTATTCGCCGCTCCTGGCGGCCCGGGTGAGGTAACCGGCCAGCTCCGCCTGCCACTTGGCGCCCGCGGCCGCCGACTGCTCGTACTGGGCGTACTGGCAGATGAAGCCGTTGAACAGGGCCATCGCCTCCATCCGGGCGCCGCCGCCCAGGTCGGTGGTGGCGGTGACGGCGAGGAAGTGGTCGGTGTAGCGCAGCGAGTGCGGGCCGATGCTCGGGCGGGCGAGCACCAGGGTGGGCAACCAGGGGTGGCGGCGGCAGAGTTCGAGCTGCTGGTGGCCGAGCCGGGCGAGGTCGGTGCGGCAGTCGCCGGTGGGGGTGAGGGTGGCGTAGTCGTACTCGGCGGCGACGGCGTCGAGCATGAGGTCGAGCAGGTGCTCCTTCTTCGGCACGTAGTTGTAGAGCGACATGGTGCCCGCGCCCAGCGCAGCCGCGACCCGGCGCATGGAGACGGCGTCCAGGCCCTCCGTGTCGGCGAGCTGGACGGCCGCGGCCGCGATGGAGGTCCGGCTGTGGGCGGGCTTCGGCCCGCGGCCGGTGCGTTCGGGGCGCAGCCAGATCAGTTCGGGCGCCTCGGGGGCGGCCGGGCGCTCGCTGCTGCTGGGGGGCTGGTTGGACGGCACTGGGTGATCACCTCGGCCTCCATCTTAGATACGTACGACGTACGTAGTAGCATCTGGCTCACGCTTCTACGTACGCTGTACCTAGAGAAGGGGCAGAGCCATGTCCGACACCGCCCGACCCGCCATCGAGATGGCGGGCGTGGAGAAACGATTCGGGGCCACCGAGGCCCTCCGCGGCCTCGACCTCGCCGTCCCCGCCGGCACCGTCTGCGGGCTGCTCGGCCCCAACGGCGCCGGCAAGACCACCGCCGTCCGCGTCCTCGCCACCCTCGTCGCCCCCGACCGGGGCACCGCCCGCGTGGCCGGCCACGACGTCGTCCGCGCCGCCGAGGACGTCCGCCGGGCCATCGGCCTCGCCGGGCAGTACGCCGCCGTCGACGAGGGCATCACCGGGCGCGACAACCTCCACCTGTTCGGCCGGCTGCACCGCCTCGGCGCCCGCCGCGCCCGAGCCCGCGCCGACGAACTGCTCGAACGCTTCGACCTCGCCGAGGCCGGCGACCGGCTCGTCCGCACCTACTCGGGCGGCATGCGCCGGCGCCTCGACCTCATCGCCAGCCTGGTCACCAGCCCCCCGGTGCTCTTCCTCGACGAGCCCACGACCGGGCTCGACCCGCGCAGCCGCCAGGAGATCTGGGACACCGTCAAGGAGTTGGCCACCGGCGGCACCACCGTGCTGCTCACCACCCAGTACCTGGAGGAGGCCGACCGGCTCGCCGACGACATCGTCGTCGTCGACCACGGCGCCGCCATCGCCACCGGCCCACCGGCCCGGCTCAAGGCCGCGATCGGCAGCCAGTTGTCCGTCACCCTCGCCGACCCGGCCCAACTCGCCTCCGCCGCCGTGGTGCTGTCCACCCTCGCGGGCGGGGACGCTCAGGTGGACGTGGCCGAACGGACCGTGACGGTGCTGACCCAGCCCGGCGTGTCGGTCCTGCTGCCCTCGCTGGTGCGGGAGTTGGACGCCGTCGGGATCACCGCCGAGGACGCCGCCGTACGGGCCCCCTCGCTGGACGACGTGTTCCTCGCACTCACCCGCGAATCCGCCACCGCCCTGAGGAGCGCCGCCTGATGGCCGCCGTGTCAGCCCCCGGGTCCACCTCCGGGTCCACTTCCGGGTCCACCTCCGCGCCGAAGCCGTCCCGCCCCGCCCGGCTGGCCGTCGACACCTGGACGTCGATGCTCCGCATCCTCCTCAACTACCGCCACTCGCCCGGCCTGTTGGCCGCCTCGCTGGGCGTCCCGGTGATCATGGTGGTGGTCTTCGGGTACGTCTTCGGCAGCGCCATGCGGATCCCGGGCGGCGGCGACTACCGCGAGTTCCTGATGCCCGGCCTGTTCGCCATGGTCGCCACCAACGGCGTCATGGTGACCATGGTCGGCGCCGCCCGCGACGTCGGCCGCGGCATCACCGACCGGCTGCGCTCCATGCCCGTCTCCCGCACCGGACTGCTGCTCGGGCAGACCCTCGCCGACCTGCTGGTCAGCGTCGTCGTCCTGACCCTCCTCGCCCTCGTCGGCCTCGCCGCCGGCTGGCGCGTCCGGGAGGGCGCCGGGGACGCGGCGGGCGCGTTCGCGCTGCTGCTGCTCTTCCGCTTCGTGATGACCTGGGTCGGCACCTGCCTCGGCCTGGCCATCGGCAAGGAGGAGGCCGCAGGCCAACTCTCCGTCGCGGTCTTCCCGATCGCGATGGTCACCAACGCCTACGTCCCCACCGGCGGCATGCCCGGGTGGCTGCGGGTCGTCGCCGACTGGAACCCGGTCAGCGCCGTCGTCCAGGCCTGCCGCGAACTCTTCGGCAACCCCTCCGCGGCCGGCGGCGCCTGGCCCATGCAGCACGCCGTCCTCGCCGCGCTGCTCTGGAGCGCCCTGCTGCTCGCGCTCTGCGTGCCGCTCGCCGTACGGAAGTTCGCCACGCACGGCCGTTGACCGGCCGTCCGGCTGAATCCGCTGGACACCGGCTCCGGTACGGCCGAAGGTGGGCGCCATGGAGTACACCCACCTCGGCCGCACCGGCCTGACCGTCTCCCGACTCTGCCTGGGCACCATGAACTTCGGCCCCCACACCGAGGAGTCCGAGGCCCACCGCATCATGGACACCGCCCACGAACGGGGCATCAACTTCTTCGACACCGCCAACGCCTACGGCCGCGACAGCGAGGGCAACCTCAGGGGCCGGACCGAGGAGATCATCGGCCGCTGGTTCGTCCAGGGCGGCGGCCGCCGCGAACGCACCGTCCTCGCCACCAAGGTGTACGGGCCGATGGGCGACTGGCCCAACGAGGGCAAGCTCTCCGCCCTCGCCATCCGCCGCGCCGTCGAGGCCAGCCTGCGGCGCCTGAACACCGACCACATCGACCTCTACCAGATGCACCACATCGACCGGGACACGCCCTGGGAGGAGATCTGGCAGGCGATGGAGGTCCTGGTCGCCCAGGGCAAGATCATCTACGTCGGCTCCAGCAACTTCGCCGGCTGGCACCTCGCCCAGGCCCAGGAAGCCGCCCGCTCCCGCCACTTCCTCGGCCTGGTGAGCGAGCAGTCCCTCTACAACCTCCTCGACCGCACCATCGAACTGGAGGTCATCCCCGCCCTCCAGCACTACGGCCTCGGCCTGCTGCCCTGGTCCCCGCTGCGCGGCGGCCTCCTCGGCGGCGTCCTCCGCAAGGAACGCGAAGGCACCCGCGTCCGCGGCGCCCTGCCCCAGGCCGACGGACTCCTCGCCACCCACCGCGACCGCATCCAGGCCTACGAGGACCTCGCCGCCGACCTCGGCACCGACCCCGCCGACCTCGCCCTCGCCTGGCTCCTCACCCGCCCCGCCGTCACCGCCCCCATCATCGGCCCCCGCACCCCCGCCCACCTCGACGCCGCCGTCGCCGCCCTCGACCTGAAACTCGACCAGAAGACCCTCGACCGCCTCGACGAACTCTTCCCCGGCCACCAGCCCGCCCCGGAGGACTACGCCTGGTAGGCGTGCACGCGTTCCGTCCTGCCCTGGCGGTTCGACCGGGGCAGGACAGCGGGGCGGACACCGACGAGGTCAATCGGCGCCGTTCGAGGAGGCGTCGGGCCAGTCGGTCAGGCCCAGCTGCGGCCATCTCGTCGCCGGTACCCTCCGGTTAGTCGATGGCCCGGGGCACGGCAGTGTGTGGACCGAACCCGAGTCGAGGACGCAGTACGACGACCAGCTCGCTGCCCGCGCCTCACCTGGGTCGACCAGCGTCACGGCCCAGAGCAGCACGTTGTCGTCCCCGGGCAGGCGGTCGACGGCGGATCCTGCGAGGAGGATGGCATTGGGCCCTCCGCCGGCGAACCCGGGATCGGTCAGTAGGAGGTCACCTGCGGACGGGTCGGTGAAGTCCAGATGGTGGCCGGTCCAGTGACCCCTGAGCGCCTCCGTGAGGCGGCGGCTCGGGACGGGCTGGGAGACCGGGTCGGCGAAGCGCCCGTACGCCGGCGGCCCGGCGTGGCTCCCCGGGTGATTGACGACGGTCGGCAGTGGGACGGACCGGTCGACGCGCGGCACGCCGAACTCGGGTCGGGTGTAGTACTCCGCCAGGAAGCTCTGGCCCGGCCAGTTCTCCAGGGGCCGCAGCCGCCTCGGCACGCCGTCGCCCTGCGTCAACGCCCCGCTGAGTGCGTTCCGTGGCACCAGGTGTGACTCGACCCGCAGCACGGGAGGGATCCGGGGGGTCCGGTGCGCGGGCGAGGCACGCCGCCAGGAGTCGGTGGGGCGGATGATGTGTGGCGGTAGATGCAGGCGTGGCAGGTCCTCCTTCGGCTGGTCCTCGTCGTTGCGCAGGTGGTGGAGACCGTTGAGCAGCAGCCATGGTGCGCCGTTGGGATCGGATCGGATGAGCACCTCTGCCAGAGATGCCGGAGGTCCGACCGTCGAGGCCACCGCCTCGGCAGCCGAGAACGGCGGTGTCCACCAGTTCCCTGATCGTGCAGAGGTGTTGAGCTGGGTCCTCCACCCTGCGCCAAGGGTCGGATCGACGGCGCGCCGACAGTATCGGGCCTCCTCCTGTTCTTCCGGATCCGGCGGGGACGCCGTCTGCAGGACGCGGGTGGCCTGTTCGGCGAACCACTCCTGTTGAGCACGCTGGAGGGCCTTGGCCACGGCGGGGCTGGAGGTGTCGAACTCCCCGGCGTCGGTTCTGTGGAGAAGTCGACTGGGCAGTCCGAGGGTGAGGAACCACGCCCGAGAGGCCAGCCAGGACTGACGGGGCCTCGGGCTTTCTTCCTCGAACGGACACCAGGAGAGCGTTGAGGCCGCCCGCGCGATGATTCGACTGCCGAAGGGGAGGACCGCTACACGCGGGCGGCGCAGAGGGACGGCGGGGAAGGTGCTGTCTGCGATGGCGTCCGGGCGGAGCACCCCCCGGACGGAGAGGACCGCGTCGTGGATGCGCAGGTGCGGCCGAGCGATCGCACGCGTGATCGCAGCTGTGATCGGGTCCGTGATCCGGTGGTCCGAGCCCGCCGGCGAGCTGCGGGCGAGGGCCCCGTATGCGGCGAGCCAAGTCGCCTCCGCCACGAGTTCGTCCCGGTGGTGGCCCGATCGGGTGAGCTGTCGGCCGATCAGTTCC
This sequence comes from Kitasatospora sp. NPDC086801, assembly GCF_044745805.1. Classification (NCBI taxonomy): domain Bacteria; kingdom Bacillati; phylum Actinomycetota; class Actinomycetes; order Kitasatosporales; family Streptomycetaceae; genus Kitasatospora; species Kitasatospora sp. NPDC086801. The sequence continues at coordinate 16,232 of NZ_JBIVAX010000056.1, read as the reverse complement.
GGCCGGTTCACCCAGAGGTCCGCCGCCGTGCGAATGCAGGCGTCGCGGAAGCTGTGGTGGCCGACGCCGGAGAGCCAGAGCAGCAGCGAGGTGACCTCTTCGACCACTGCGTCGCCCCGAGGGCCAATGGATTCGGCCCAGTGGACGAGCCTGCGGAGAAGGGCGATTCCGTTCGGATCGGCGAGGAGGTCGACGATGGGCCCGGCGAATCGGCGCTCAAACCGGCTACGGCGCCAGGCGGTCAGCTGATCCTGCAGGAACTCCACGCCCAGCGGGTGCTTGTGGCAGGTCGCGTTCACCAGGATGGAGTACAGCGCATTCGGGGCGGAGCCGGGGTCGCGAAGCTGTCGGACCAGGAAGGCCCGGGATGAGCGGCCGGCCCGCTTCGGGTCCCGGCCCTCCAAGGACTCCAGGACCGCGCCGGCGACGAGGGACCGATGTCGACGGGGCACCAGGTCCGACAGCTCGGCGCCCTCGACGACATGCGGTGTCGCACCCGCCAGCGCCTCCAGCATCCTCTGATGGTCGGCATGTTGGGCGGAATCCGGATCGCCGTCGCGCGCCCGGTGCACCGCGTGAACGATCCGGGCGACGGCCCTGGAGGGACGTCGGCCACGAAGCAGGTTCACGGCTCGGACGTGTTCGGCGAACCGCTGGATCGCGAAGCGGACGCGCCGGGTGTTCGGATCCAGGGCCAGTACGCCCGCGTTCTCCAGCCAGCGCAGGAGCACGGCAGGATCGCTCAATCCGGGAGTGTCTGACAGGGCTTGGCAGGCTGCGCGGTATTCGAGGGTGCCCTCCTCGCCGACCCGTTCGGACAGGACCTCGCAGGCGAGGGTGACCAGGGGCGGCGGGGCTGGCGACGGACCGGCGCGGAGCGCGTGCGCCGCGTCCAGGTGTGCGGCGTAGTCGCCGTCGAGGATGAGTAGCCAGGACTGGAAGAGGTCGCCGACGGTCGGTGTGACGATCGGCCCGGGGGCCGGTTGCGGGGAGCGGTGCAGGCACCAGGCCAGCACGGCGAGCATCAGCGGTCGGCGCAGTTCGGAGACGTCTGGCGGGAGCAGCAGTTCCGGGAGCCCGTACATGTCCTGGTACACCCGCCAGGCCTGGCCCGGGCGGGAGATCCCGGGATTCCAGAGGAAGCCATGAACTCGGGTGCCGGCCGCCTCCGAGGTGCCCACGGGGCCGGTCGGTCGGGTGTCCATCCGGACGGTGCCGACCAGAGTCACCAGTGGGTAGCACCGCACCAGTTCGGCCAAGGAGGCGAACGCCGCCCGGACGTCCCCGTGCAGGCAGCGGACCTCGTTCAACGCGTCGATTGCGAGCACGGCGCGACGGCCGGTCAGCAGGGCCTGTTGTTGGAGGGCCGCGAGCAGGTCGCGCAGGCCGTGGGCCCGGGTACCGGGTGAGACCCGAAGGGGGAGTTGGGCCTCGAAAGCCTCGTCCGGACCGAACTCGTGTCCACAGACGAAGGCGGTAGGCGCGCCGTCCGTGATGCGTTCCTGGACCCAGCCGCCCAGCCCGTAGGACTTGCCGGTTCCCCAACCGCCGCCGACGAGGAGGGCGCCGGTCTGTCGGGCCGCGAGGGCGGGGTCGTCACATGCGGTCCGGAGCCGGTGCCCGCAGGTCTGGAGGTCGTCGAGCGTGGCGAGCAGACGGCCCACGGAATCGCGTTGCACGTACGGGAGCGAGTCGAACGGCTTGGCGGCGCACACGGCGGCCAGCAGCTCGTCGTACACGGCGGTGATGCTCTCGGTCACCCGGCCGCAGAGTTGGAGCACCTGGTCGATCTGTCTGCGAACGGACTGCGGGTCGGTTCGGCTCTCCGCGTTGAGCAGGTTCGCGGTCGCGTCCAGCTGTTCGGCGCAGAGGGCGCGGTCGCTGTCGGAACGGGTCCATCTCTGGCCGGCCTGCGCCGCCGGACCGGCGGACGGTGCGGGCAGGTCGTCGAGCGCCGGGCGCCAGCCATCCCATACCCGAAGGACGGATGCGGTCTCGGCAAGCCGGTTCGCGAGTGCCGAAGGGTCGTCGAGCTCGGCGAGGGCGTCGGACAGGAAGGTGGCGAGCGGCGGAGGCTGGATGTCGACCCGCCCCCGATGGCGGCGAACGGTGCGGGCGGCGGCCGCGGCGTGCCGGTGAAGGTCGGACAGCCGCAGGTAGGCGGGGTCGAAGTACGCCGGAATGGCCTCCTCGGCGAGCGATACGAGGGCGCGCTCGATATCGCTTCTGGTGTAGGCGAGGAACCGCATGGGCGAACCGGGGCGCGCACGGTCGACCTGCGCCGCCCACCGCTCGGCCGCCGCCCGCCACTGCTTCGTGCCAGGCGCGGCGCCTCCCCCGGCGGTGAGGTCCTGCGGGAGGAAGACCAGGAGGTCGGTGAGGTCAGGGTGGTGGGTGAGGGCTGATTTGATGGACTCGTCCACGGCGCCGAGCGCGGAGCTCAGTTTTCCGTGGTACTTCGCCTGGATCCCGACCATCCGACCGTCCGCGAGCCGCGCGCAGGCCTCCAGTCCGCCGTCCGGGGGCCGGAGAGCCAGCAGCGTCCCGGCGATGGCGGGGGCGAAGTCGCGTTCGAGGATCGCGGGGAAGAGATGGACGCAGAGCTTCTCGAACACCTGGGCCGGTGCGGCCCCGAGGTCGCTACGGAGCCGGGTGAGATCTACTCCGAGAGGCAATTCGCAGTCCTTTCCGCGGAGCTTGGCCTGTGGAGGGGGACGGTGCGGGGAACCGACGGCCCCCCGCGCCTCAGGTCACGCCAGAGATCGGGCGATGCGGTCCCAGGTCTCGACCTGGGCCATGGCATCGGTGACGAGGTCGAGCGCGGCGGCGATGTCTCTGCCGGGCCCGTGGAGAGTGGGAGCGGTGGTGGTGAGCCAGTCCAGGGTGATGCGGAGGAGGCGGAGGGTTTCGAGAGCCTCGCGGGCGAACCGGGACATGTCGGTGAGCTGGCGTGCGACGTCACGGTTCTGGATGTTGTCGCGGGTCTGTGGGTGGTGGTCGAGTCTGCTGAGCGCGGTGTGTACGGCGGCATCGATGTCGGGAATCAGCGCGGCGAACTCCGCAGCGCAGGACCTGAGTTCCACGGCGGGGCGGGCGATCGCGGTGCTGAGGCGTTCGGCTGCCGTGCCGTCCGGTGCGGTGGCCAGGTCCGGCACGAGCTCCTCGGCGAGCGCGGCGATGTCGTTCACCAGCCCCGTGACCGCCTTGAGGCCCTCGGTCAGTGGGGGCATGGTCGTCTGGAACGTGGCGAAGAGGTTGGTCGGGGTGGTGACGGCGGTCGGCGTCGGCTCCTGCCGGGAACGGAGGCCGAGCAGGATCCGCACGGGGAGGAACGGCGTGAAGCCGTCCCGGAGGGCTCGGACCAGTGCGCCCTGGAGATCCCGGCGGGCGTGCGCGAGACCGGTCTCGGATCGCTCGAACACGACCCTGCCCGTGCGTGGAAGGCCGGGCGGTTGCCGATTGCGTTCACCGATCTGGAGGGTAGGCCGCCCGGTGGTGTGGCGCAGGCCGAGCTCGTACATGACGGACGGCCTGCCGTCGGTCACGTCGGCGATGACGATATCGGCCCCGAGTACCTGCCGGTAGCGCAGCTCGTCCGGTTGGGCAGGGTCCGAGCGGAGTGGCCGGAGACCGAGGGCGGCACAGGCGGGGCGGACGATCCGCTGGTAGACCTCCAGGCCGGCGTCGTACGCGTTGCGGTCCCCGGCGGGACCGATCACGACACAGGTCAGGTGGCCCTGTGAAGGCTCCGGGACACTGGGCTTGGGTACCGTGGCCGCAGCGATCATGCGAGGTCCTTCCAGCTGAGCCCCGGGAGCGGTGGCGCAATTGTCAGGTGGGACAAGTCATCCTCATAGATGGGGAGTTCATTGATTCCGAGGGCGCTGAGCAGTCCGACGGTGGGCACCCGATAGCGGTGCCCGGCGCGGACCACCGGGCAGGGGAAGACTCCGCGGTGAACGAGGTTGTAAGCGGTGCCCAGACAGATGCCGAACGCGCGTGCGGCGGTCCGCAGGTCGACGGCCAGTGGGAGCCCGAACAGCTCGGGGAAGGTGAGTGCCCCCTGGGCGTGGGTGGTCATCGGTCGGCCCCCGCCGAGCGGAGGGGGAGCGTCCCGAGCCGCGGGCCCCGGCGGCGCCGATGGGCGTGCTGGACGACCTCGCGCAGGCCGAGATGGTCGGCGAGTTCGCCGAGCCGCGCGCCCTCGATCGCAGAGCGGGAGGAGAGGCGGAGCGGTGCGGTCAGGCCGTCCGGGCGGTCCGGCGAGGTGATCGCGAGATCCCAGAGGTCCTCGGCCGACTCCGAGGTGCGGGCGTCGGCCACCGCGACGATGTCCTCGACCGGTCGTCCGCCCGAGGCCGAGCGGCGGGCGAAGTCCCAGCCCCGGCGGTCCGCGGCGCTGAGCAACCGCGGGCCGACGTCGGGGTCGTCCGCCGAGACCTCGGCCAGTCGTTCGATCAGGGCGAGCATGACCTCGGATTCGACATCGCGGCGGTCCGCCCCCAGCCGGGCCGAGGCCTGCCGGGCGACCCGCCTGAGCCGAGGCGCGGCGAGCCAGACCACGGCCTCGACCCACCCGGCTACCTCCGTCGAGCCGATGGCCATGGCCAGCGAGTCGTGCTGAGCGAGTGCGACGGCACGACGCCAGATCTCGCGGCGCAGCGACTCGTCAACCGGCTGCTCGTACAGGGCTGCGCGCGCCTGCGGCAGCTCGAGGAGGCGGGTTGCTCCGCCGACCTCGACCTGGAGAGCGTTCGGCCGCATGTGGGCGGCGCTGGTCACCCGCTGGTGGATGACGTCGAGCACACTGTTGTACGTGATCAGAGCCATGGGGCGGTTCCTCCAGTCGAACGGTGCGGGTCGATGTAGGGCTTGAGCGCCGAGTGAAAGCGGTTGATCGCGCGGGAAAGCCTTCCGACTTCCCTGGGCGGCTGGTGCGGGGCGCTGTCGGGGGCGATGAGGAGGTTGCCCGAGGGGGTGGGGATGTACAGCCACGCCCGACGGGCGAACTCCTTGTCGGGGACGGTCGCCAGGATGCGGCGGAACCGGTCGGGGTGCAGGCCGGTGTGCCGGGACACGACCGCGTCCTCGTACACCCGGTCGGAGACGATCGCCACCAGGTGCGTCGTCTCCTCGCTGGCCTTGGCCAGGACGGCCTTGACCTCCTGGGAATCGAGCAGTCGGTGCAGTTCGTTCCTTGCGGGCCCGTTCCCCTCGCCGGGTACGCCTTCGGGCGCCACGTGGCCGGAGTGGACGCTGACCCGCATCCGCAGTCGGACGTGGCCCGAATCGGCGTTGTGCTTGGCGAGTTTCTCGTCGAGGCGGTCGAGGAAGGGGTGGACGACGAATCCCAGCAGTGTGGGATCGAAGCCGAACGTGACCCCGTCGCCGGAGTTGACGGGGAACCGCTTTGTGGTCCGGAGGTCGTCGAGGCCGGCTGCGGTGAGGGCGGCGTCCAGGATCTCCTCAAGGTAGGCACTGACCGGCGCGTGGACGGCGCCGGGCAGACTGGTGAAGCCCTTCAGGTCGACGCAGAGCAGGCCGGAGAGCGGCGGCAGGGGCCGACTGACGATGCCGGGGAGTGACGGGGGTTCGGGCATGGCGGTCTCCAGGAACGCAAGGTTCGGCGGTCGCCGGGCTGACGACGAAGAGTCTGCGGTCGGCCGGCGAGGATTAGGGGGCCCGCGACCCCTTAGCGGCGTGTCCTGCGCCACACCTCGTTCGTGGCCGGCGAAGGGGCGCGGCAGGGTAGCAGCCGGTGCCGGGCGGATCGCGTCTCATGCGCCAACTCGTCTTACCCGGGCCCTGGTTGGCGATCGCTCCCCTAATCTCCCGCCATGAACTTGTGCAACAACTCCTCGTCGGGGCTGCTCATGGGCCCGAACCGGACCTTTCAGGCGCTCGTGGGTCCGGCCGCGTGGAACGGCGTCCTCAAGGGCACCGAGCGGAGGAAGCTCCCGGCGGGCCGGAAGCTGGTGGGGCAGGGCGACGTGGGCGCCTTCGTGATCGTCGTGATCAGAGGTGTGGTGAGGGTCGACCAGATTGGGGGTCGTGCCGGTGCCGGTAAGCGGCTGCTTGCCTTCCGGCGTGGCGGCGACCTCATCGGGGACCTCGCCGTGCTCGGTTTCGGCGTGCGGACGGCCACGGTGACGGCGTACACCGACTGTGAGGTGGCGATCGTGCCCGGGGAGACGTTTCGGAGCCCCGGTTTCCAGCGCGACTACGGCTTGGCGATCTCGTCGTACATTGCCGGCCGACACTGGGAGGCCCAGATGCTGGCGCAGCCCGGCGACAACCGGGCCCGGGTCGCATGGGTCCTTGTGCCGCTGCTCGACCACGAGGAGGGGATTGCGCGGAGTGTGGCGAATGACGTCCAACTTCCGGTTGTCCAACGGGATCTCGCAAGTTGCCTGGGCATCGGCGCCAAGCAGGTACGTCAGGTCGTGTCGGTGACGCCGTTCGGCGGGACGCTGGCCGGTCGGCGGGGGCGGCTCGTGGTCGAGGACCCCGAGGGTCTGCGGGCGGCCGCCGCGCGGCTCGGCGGGCTGTCGTGAGCGGTTGACGGATGGTGTCACGTCGCGGCGATCAGGGCGGCGCCGGTTTCGAACACGTGGTGCCAGGCCTGGTCTGTTGACTGCACCAACTTGGTGATCCGCTGGTGTTCCTGCTGGTGGGTGCCGAGGATCTCGGCATGTCCTCGTTTCAAGGAATGTCCTCCGTGCATCGGGATCTGATGGACGGCCGCAGTCGGCTGCCCTCGGTGGGTGCGGTGGTGAAGGGGGAGAGATCTTCGCTGCCGTGGTTCGTGGTTGATGCGGCCGGCCGGGAGGTCGAGCCGGTGAGCCGGTACCTGAGGAATCTGGCGCTCGGTGACGCCAGCGCCTTGTCGTGCCGCAGCTACGGGTACGACTTGCTGCGCTGGTTCCGGGTGTTGTGGGCGGTGGATGTCGGCTGGGAACAGGCGACCGAGGCCGAGGCAGCTGCGATGGTCGGCTGGCTTCGGACGGCGCCGAATCCTCAGCGGCGCCGCTCGCGGCCGGACTCGCTGCCCGCCGGTGTGGTCAACCCGAAGACGGGCAAGGCCACTTTGCGGGACGGCTATGCGCCGACGACGATCGCGCACGCCTTGACCGTGGTGCACGGCTTCTACGCCTTCCACGGGCACTACAGCCGAGGGCCCGTGGTCAATCCGGTGCCGGAGAGCCGGGAGCGCAGGGCCCGGATGGCCCACCGCTCCCCGCTGGAGGCGCCGGTGCCCACACGGCGGGCCCGCCTGCGCCCTAAGGTGCGGGACCGGCAGCCCCGGGCCATTCCGGATCGGCTGTGGGACGAGCTGTTCGCGCAGATGGGTTGCGATCGGGACCGCGCCCTGCTGGCCTGCTACGTCAGCTCCGGCGCCCGCGCCAGCGAACTGCTCGGGGTGCGCCTGGAAGATATCGACTGGCCGGCCGGACGCTTGTGGGTGATCACCAAGGGCACCGGCCAGCGAGACCCGGTGCCCGCATCCCCGCAGGCATTCGCCTACACGGCGGCCTACCTGGACCAGGCCGGTCTGCCCGAGCCGGGCGAACCGCTCTGGCGGACCCGCCGGGGTGATCCCCGACCGCTGACCTACTGGGCGATGCGCCGCGTCCTCCAGCGAGCCAACACCGTGCTCGGCATGAACTACACGCTGCACGACACCCGTCACACGGCGGCCACCCGAATGGCACGGGACCCCTCGCTGACGCTGGTGGAGGTGCAGACGATCCTGCGGCACGCACATCTCAGCACCACCGCCCGCTATACCGCGGTCGGCCTGGAGGACCTAATGGACAAGCTCGCCGAGCACTACCAGCGCCCCCGGCAAGAAACGCGCTGGTCGCAGACCTATGACCCGGCCGACATCGAGGCGGTGTTCGGTGCCCGGTAGTACCGCTGGTTACAACGCACGGGCCATGGGCCCGACCACCGGCCGCATTCAGCGCAACCCCCTGCGCGAGGAGGGACCGGTGGACCGGGTGAACACCAAAATCATCCAGCCCGCACCACCCGCTGAACCCGCGAATCCGCCGCGACCGGCGGGTGACCTCTCCCGCGCCTCGGTGAACAAGGCGGCGGACGCCGCCGTGACCGCCTGGGCCGACGAAAGCCGCGAACGGCGACGACTGCGCCACTTGAGTACGGCGACGATCCTCGAACACCTGGAGCGGTTTCCCGGCAGGACCTGGCAGCAGCGATGGGTGGCGGCCGGTCTGGACGAGCCCGGTACCAACCCCGGCGACCTGGGCGGAGAGGACAAGAGGCTCCGGAAGCTGTTCATCTCCGGCACGCGGCAGTTGTTCTGCCTGCGGGTGATCCGTCCGAGCCTGGACGCCTTCCGCGGGCACACCTACCCCAACTACGCCCTCGACTTCCGCCTGGTGGCCAAGGACCCGCTGCTGGACAAGTTCCACGCCGCAGTCGAAGCCTCCGGCGCAACATCGACGGCCCAGCGCACCGCGCTGTTCGACGTCGCGTGCGCCCTGACCGTGTTCGGGATCTCCCTGGCCGACCTGACGCCAGAGGTGCTGCTGCACTACTCGCTGGAATCGAGGCGCAAGCAGCTCACCCGCGGGACCACCAAGCGCGGCCAGGAGTACAACTACGCCGGCATCGCGGCCTGGCACATCCTCTACGAGACGGGGCACTTCCCGCCCACGGCTCCGCACGTGCTGCGGGCCGCGCTGGTCGGCGGGCAGAAGACCGTCGAGGAACTCGTCGACCGGCAGCAACTGCGCAACGCCAACGTGCGGAACCTGTTGGTCGAATACCTTCGCCGCCGCGCTGCCGACCTGGACCACTCCTCGCTTCTCCAGCTGGCGCGCATCCTGCCCGGCACCTTCTGGAGCAACGTTGAGAAGGTCAACCCCGAACAGGCTGACCTGCGGCTGAGTGAGGAGACCTACCAGCAGTGGAAGGAGACCATCTCCGTTCTGCCTGGTGGCCGGCCACGGCTCGACATGGACGGCGTCCTGCTCAAGGTCCGCACCTTCTACCTGGACCTGCAGAGCTGGGCGGTCGCCGAGCCCGAGCGATGGGCGGCCTGGTCGGTGCCCTGCCCCGTGCGGGACGCTGAACTGCGCTGGTTCAATGTCCGCCGCCGCGAGATCAACGCCCGGATGGCCGAGCGCACCCGCACCCGCCAACCGCTGCTGCCCCTGCTGGTCGACCATGTCACCAACCGCTGGATGCGGCTGCGCGAGATCCTCGCCGCCGCCCAGGCCGTCGGTGTCGGCGAGCGATTCACCGCCGCCGGCGCGCAGTGGCAGCGCACCGCCAGCGAGTTCGACGTCAAGCGGGCCAAGAGCGGGAAGTCCTTCCCCGTTCGGGCGGTCAACCGGGACACCGGCGAGCTGGTCGCCGTCACGCGCGATGAGAGCGCGGCCTTCTGGGACTGGGCCGTCGTCGAGACGCTCCGCCACGCCGGCCTGCGGATCGAGGAGCTGACCGAGCTGACCCACCTGAGCGTCCGCAACTACCAGCGCCCCAACGGCGAGGTCGTCGCGCTGCTGGTGGTCACCCCCTCCAAGACCGACCGCGAGCGGGTGATCCCGATGTCCGCCGAGCTGTTCCACGTCCTCGCCCAGGTCATCCGCCGGCACCGTGACGCCTACGGCACAGTTCCGATCGCGACCCGGTACGACGTCCACGAGAAGATCTGGTGTCCGCCGCTGCCCTACCTTTTCCAGACCCAGAACGGCCTGGAACGACAGGCGATGAGCACCAGCACGATCTGGCGCCGCCTGCGCAAGTGCTGCACCGAACTGGCCAAGACTCACCCCGAGTTCGTCGGGACGTCGTTCTCCGCCCATGACTTCCGAAGGATCTTCGCCACCGACCTGGTCAACTCCGGGCTGCCTATCCACATTGGTGCCGCTCTGCTCGGACACCTGAATATCCAGACCACTCGCGGCTACGTCGACCCTCGGGAATTGCATCAGATGGGCGAGAAGCCGCAGGTCGCAAGCTCAGGGCGACGGGCTGACGGACTCCAACGCTACTACGAACTGGCATCCTGAGCAGGCATGTTGCCGAAGCGATCCCATCTGATGCATGATCTTCCCTCCAGAAGGGATGGTCTGGAGTGGCGCATCAGCACAAGGTGGCCCTGGCCGGGTCGGCACACCTGGAGCTCGTGTCCGGGGTGATCCAGCTGCGTCCCGAGGACGCGATGTTCGACGCGATGTTGCGGGGCTGGCGGGCCCAGCAGAAGTCGCGAGGGCTGAAGGACGAGACGATCGACCCGAGGGAACGGCTGGTCCGCCGGTTCCTTGAGTTCGCGAACGAGTACCCGTGGCAGTGGACGCCGGCCCACATGGACGAGTGGTCGGCTTCCTTGACGGGCGAGAAGCATCTGGCGCCGTCGACGATCCGGAGCTACCAGGGCGACGTCCGGCTGTTCACCGAGTTCCTCATCGATGCCCGCTACGGCTGGGGGCCAGCCTGCGAGGAGGCCTTCGGCACCCACCCGGTGGCGGTCTGCCACGAGTGGAACACCCTCCCTCACCTGCAGGACTACGAGGGCAATCCGGAAGCGAGGCCGTTCACCCGCGAAGAACTCCAGCGTTTCCTCGACTACGCCGACGACCAGGTCGACCGCGCCGTGAAGTCCAAGCGCAAGGGCGCCCTCGCCGCCTACCGCGACGCCACCCTCTTCAAGGTCGTCTACGGCTGGGGGCTCCGACGGACCGAGACGTCCAAGCTGGATGTCGTCGACTTCGGACGGAACCCGAAGGCACCGCAGTTCGGCCGGTACGGCACGCTCAACGTCCGCTACGGCAAGGCGAAGAAGGGCCAGCCGCCACGGCGGAGGAATGTGCTGTCCGTGATGGACTGGGCCGTCGAGGCGGTCGCCGAGTATGTCGAGAACGTCCGGCCGCGCTTCGGGTTCCCTGACCACCCGGCGCTCTGGATCACCGAACGCGGGGGACGTCTTCAGCCTGGCTCCATCAACGACCGGTTCGAGGCATACCGAGATGCCCTAAAACTCCCAAAAGACCTAGTTCCGCACTCAATCAGACATTCGTACGTAACCCACCTGACTGAGGACGGTGTCGACCGTCGGTTCATCCAGCAGCAGGTCGGCCACGACTGCGACAGCTCCACGGCCATCTACACGCATGTCAGCGACGATTTCATGAACACTGCCCTGAGCAAGGCACTGGCCCCGGCGTTCGCCGGCGTCTGACGAGGAAGGACCCCGATGATGGCCGCCAAGCTCGACTACCGCTGGCACCTGCGCAAGGTCATGGCGGACCGCGGGATGTTCTCCACCACCGACATCATCCCGCCCCTGGCCGAACGCGGCATCGCGCTGTCCACGAGCCAGGTCTACCGACTCGTCGTCGAGCGACCGGAGCGACTCAGTCTCAAGATCCTCATGGCCCTGCTGGACATTCTGGACTGCACGATGGACGACCTCATCGAGCCGATCGCCACGGCCGGGGTTGCCAAGAAGCCGAAGAAGGCCGCTGCGGGCGGGACCGCCGTCGCTGAGGGCGTGGGCGATCTGCGGCCAAGGCGAGCGCGGATCACCGGAGTTGATCGGTGACTGAAATGGCTGAAGCGGTTCTCACCGATCCAGTCGGCCTGATCGTGCGGATGGTCAGCAACGTCGAGAAGCACCTGGATGCCGAGCGTATCCGTGGCGTCGTCTGCACGCTCGTACGCACGCGGGCCGGCCGCCGCAATCTCGCCCAGGCCCTGCACGACGACCCGTCGCTGCTGCGGACCGGCATGCCGGCGGCAGCGTTCCGGGTCGCCAAACTGCTGATGGCCCTGCACGAGGCCGGCGCCCGGGACACCGCCCTTCCCCGCTGCGGTGGGTGCGGACGTCCACGCCCCTACGTCGGCAGCCGCACCGGCGGCCGCTGGGGATGCTCACCCTGCTTCGACAAACCCGCCGTCTGCGCGGGCTGCCACCAGCAGCGGCGCGTCGTCAGCCGCGACCGCCACGGCCTGCCCCGATGCGCGAAGTGCCCCGACACCGACGGTGACCCGCTCAAGGAACTCACCGCCCTCATCACCGGCCACGACCCCGCCCTCGATGCGGACGCCATCCGAACCGCGCTCGCGAGGGCGACTGCCCGGCCCGCCGGGCAGCGCCGCCTGGCCTGGGCCGTGATCGCCCGCCCTGAGCTGCTGACCGGCGCCGGGCACGAGGCCCCAACCCCCGCAGTGCTGCGGTTCATCGGGGAACTCGTCGCCGCGGGTGCCGTGACGGTTGTCAAGCCGGCCTGTCCGCGCTGCCACGGGGTGAAGGCGCTGTCGAAGCTCCTGGACGGCAAAAGGATCTGCCGGGCCTGCTTCGCCAGACACGCGGCCGTTCCCTGCTCACGCTGCGGTGCCGTGCGTGAACCCGCCACCCGGGATGCCGCTGGGCAGCCGCTGTGTCCCAACTGCCTGATCCGGGATCCGATCAATCTGGAAGTCTGCGTCGGCTGCGGCCGCCGTCAGCCGGTCGCGGTCCGGCTCGCCGACGGAGTCCGCTGCAACAACTGCAGGCCGAAGGAGACCAGGGAGTGCGGAATCTGCGGCCGCACCGCCCCCTGCGAGGTCTCCCGGGCCACCGGACAGCCCTGGTGCGAACGCTGCCAGCAACGATGGGTGACCTGCAGCGGCTGCGGCACCGTCGCCCAGGCCCGCGGCGGCGCCTGGGACGAACCGCTGTGCGCAAGGTGCACCAACTCCGACCCGGACTTCTGGGGCCGCTGCCCCATCTGCGAGACCACCTGGCAGCTCAGCCCCCGCCCCTGCCAGCGATGCGTCCTCGCCCAGAAGGTCCGCGACCTCCTCGGTGACCGCACCGGGGGCATCCGGCCCGAACTCGCCCAATTTCAAGAGGCATTGACGAGCGCAGAGCGCCCGGACGTCGCCCTGGCCTGGATCACTCGCTCCAAGGTCCGGGTCCTGTTGGAATGCATAGGCCGCGACGAGCGTCCCGTCACCCACGACGTTCTCGACCAACTCCCGTCGGGCAAGGTGCTGGCCCACTTGCGCAGTGTCCTCGTAGCGACCGGCGCCCTGCCGGCGCGCGACGAACGGCTCGTCGCTCTTGAGAAATGGATCACCACAACGGTCCAAGCCCGCACGGACCCCGCCGAACGCCGGATTCTGCACGGTTACGCCGTCTGGCACCACCTGCGTCGACTCCGCCGCCGCCTCGGCGAGGAACACACCACCCAGCTTCAGGATCTCAACGTGCGCTGCCACGTCACCGCGGCCGACAACTTCCTCACCTGGCTCGCCAGTGAAGGACTCACCCTGGGCGCCTGCACCCAGGGTGACCTGGAACGCTGGATGACCGATCCCGCCTTCAGCTATCGCGACGAGACCGGCCACTTCGTCCGCTGGTCCGTACAGCACCGCCATGCCCACGGTCTCACCTGCGGTGCCGTCCGCTGGACCGGCCCGCAGGGCACCATCGACAGCGAGAAACGCTGGGCCGACGCGCGGCGTCTCCTCAACGACGACACGCTGCCCACCGCAGACCGCGTTGCTGGACTGCTGCTGATCCTCTACGCGCAGAAGATCTCCACGATCAGCCACCTCACCGTCGACGACGTCGACATCACCGGCGACACCGTCGCGATCACCTTCGGAACCTCGCCCGTCACCCTCCCGAGTCCGCTGGCCGCCTTGGTCCGCGAGCTCGTCGCGACCCGTCGCGGCAAGGCCAAGATCGGCACTCCGGACGACGTCCCCTGGCTCTTCCCCGGAGGACAGCCACGGCGTCCGCTCAGCGACAGCCAGATCGGTACGAGGCTGCACAAGATCGGAATTCGGCCCCAACAGGACCGCTCCACCGCGCTCTTCACCCTCGCCGCCGAACTCCCCGCGGCCATCCTCGCCCGGATGCTCGGCATCCACATCCAAGTCGCCGTCCAATGGCAGAAGGCATCCGCCGGGGACTGGGCCGCCTACGCCGCTAATGTCACCCTCCGTTGCAAGTCGGAGATTTCATGAACCGCCACCGGCCTCGCCCCCACCCAACGCTCGCGTTCGGGCACATCACCGAAGACGACCACAACGACATGGCCTCGCATCTCGGCAACCCGAACGTGATGCGCTACTACCGCGCCCCAAAACCCGGGAGGAGGCCCTGGCCTGGATCGCCTGGAATCATCGCCTCCACCAGCAGGAAGGGTCAGTCCGCGCTGGACACGGCCAACCTGCTAGACCTGGCCCGGTGACGACCCGGGTCAGCGCACCGGCATCGACGAACGGCTGGCGGCTGAGCCTTGGTCGGTTAGCCATCGAGTGCGATTGCGTTCTTGGCTCGTTCGACGGAGGCTTCGGCGGCCGGACCGCCCGGATTTTCGGTGGCCAGTGCCTGGTTGAGCTCGACGAACGACCGCATGCGCCCCTCATAGGAGGCGAAGGCTGTGAGATGGTCGCCCCCCGCCCGGCCGAGGGCGTCGGCCAGTACGTAGGCGCCCACGAGGGCCAGGCTGGTCCCTTGGCCTGACAGAGGAGACGCGCAGTAGGCCGCGTCACCGAGCAGGACCACCCTGCCCTGCGACCAGCGGTCCATGCGGATCTGCATCATCGCGTCGAAGTAGAAGTCGGGCGCATTCCGCATGGCCTTCAGCAGCCGGGGTGTCTCCCAGCGCAAGGCCGCCATCCGCCCGGCGACGAGCTTCTTCTGCTGTTCGGCATCCCGCTGGCCGGCAAAAAGCGGCTCAGCTGCGAAGCCGAACGTGATCCTCAGCTCGCTGTTGTCGCGCACCGGATAGATGCCATAGCCGGCCTCGCCGTCCCTGAGCCACAGTTGCCAGTCCTCCAGGGCCAGGAAGTTGTCCGCACTGAAGATCGCAAGATGCATGCCCAGGTGGCGGGCGAACTGCTCTTCCGGCCCGAAGGCCAGTCGCCGCACGGCCGAGTGCAGGCCGTCGGCTCCCACGACCAGGTCGAAGGTGCGCGGGCGGCTGTGCTCGAAGGCGACCCGTATGCCGTCCTCGTCCTGGTCGAGTGCGGTGACGCTGTCCCCGAACACGAACTCGGCCTTGCTGCTGGCCCGTTCGTGAAGTATGCGTACCAGGTCCTCGCGCAGAAGCTCGATGTCGTCGCTGTCCAGCCGGCCGCTGCTGAACGTCGTCTCGGTGGATCGGTGGATCTCCTTGCCATCACCGTCCAGCACTGACATGCCGCGCATCCTGGTGCGGTGGGCCCGGGCCCCATCCAGGAGGCCCATTCGCTCGACGGCGTCGAGTGCGGCGCCGCGGATATCGACGGCCTGTCCGCCACTGCGGGGGCCCGGCGCGTGTTCCACCACTGTCGGGGCGAAGCCGTGTTGGCGCAGCCAGTACGCGAGCGCGGACCCCGCGATACCGGCGCCAGAGATGAGCATAGTCTTCATGTGGAAGCTCCTTAATACGCTGTACGCGCCCTGAATGTACGCCGTACGTGCGTGGCTTCCAACTGCTACTTTTCGGCTCATGTCCTAGGACAGTGGGCTCATTTCGGCACTCCGTCCTGGTAGGGTCTGATCTAGTACAGAATTGGCGAGCGTCGAAAAAAGTTCAAGGAGTCGACAAGATGGCCTCGGCATCCGATCCGCCGTTCCGGCGCATCGCCGACGAGATCGGGCGGCGCATCGCCAACGGCACACTCGCCCCGGGCGATCGTGTGCCCTCCACTCGTCAGATCGCACGGGAATGGGGAGTCGCGCTCGCCACCGCCACCAAGGCCCTCACCGCACTGCGTCTGGAAGGCCTGGTCGAAGCCCGCCCCCGGGTCGGCACAGTGGTGGCCGCCGGGGACCGTGCGCCGTCGTCAGGTGACCGGCCCCCGCCGAGGCACAAGCCTGTGGTCACCGCCGATCACGAACTGACCCGGGAACGGATCATCCGCACCTCCATCGACATCGCCGACGGCGAAGGGCTTGCCGCGCTCTCCATGCGCAGTGTCGCGGCCCGGCTTGGCGTCGCCGCCATGTCCCCGTACCGGTACGTCAACAGCAAGGACGATCTGGTTCTTCTGATGGCGGATGCAGTCTTCGGCGAGGAGGTCTATCCGGTCGAGCCGCCGACGGGCTGGCGGGTGCGCCTGGAGTTCGGGGCACGCACCCTGTGGGGGATCCACCGCAGGCACCCCTGGCTCGCGCAGGTTGGCACGCTAGGCCGTGTCCTGCCGATCACTTGAGTCGTTGATACGACTATGGGGAGTAGGGGTGATCTGACTGACGGCCAGTGGGAGCGGCTTCGGCCGCT
>NZ_JBIVAX010000055.1:0-45148 GCF_044745805.1 Kitasatospora sp. NPDC086801 | reverse complement strand
CCGGAACCGGCCACACGGCAGCTGGGGCAAGCGCCGCAAACCGCGGAAAGCGTAGGCACCAGCAGCCCAAAGAGCGATCTACAGCTGGAGTACTAACACAGGTATTCGAGGGTGTGAATCCTTTAACGAACTAGTGTGACAGTACGTCATTTCCCGTGAATCCCCGCAGGTCCCGGGCCGGTTCGGGTCCTGGCGGCCGATTGTCAGTGGTATCGGCTACGGTCCCCGACATCCGAGAAGAACTCGTTTCCGAGGAGGGCCGGATGGCGATCCACCGTCGCATTCACGCCGCAATCCCGGTTCGCACCGCGATTCCCGTTCGCACCGCGATTCCCGTTCGCACCGCGATTCCGGTTCGCGCCGCCGTCCGCGTCCACGCCGTCATCCGAGGACTCGGCCGAAAAGCACGGATGTGGTGGCCGGCGCCGCCGACCACCACATCCGTTCACGCGTACCTCAGGCCCCCGGGGGCCGACCGGCCGGCCCCGCCGGGCGGGCCCGTCCGGCCGGACGAGTCGGCCCCGTCCGGCCGCTCAGCCCCGTCAGGCCGCCGGGAAGATCGGCGCGTCCGGCGTCAGCAGCTGGCCCGGCTTCGGCGCGGTGCCGTCCACCAGGTAGCGGGTGACCAGCGCGTTCAGCGCCTGGCTGCGGCCGACGGCGCAGTGCTCGATCGCGTCCACGCTGACCAGCACGGCGTTGCCCAGCTGCTGCTGCATCCGCTGGGCGAACTTGTACTGGGTGGCCGGGTCGTAGAGGTTCCCGATCACCATGACGGTGTTCGAGGTCTTCTTGTTCCACGGGCCGCTGAAGCGCTCGGCGTCCCGGGCCGGGGCCGGCCAGCTCGCGCAGGCGGGCGCGTCGAAGGCCTGGTAGCGGCCGAAGGTCGGCGACTCCTTCTCCCAGGCCTTGGCGACGTTCGGGAAGACCCGGTCGTTCGACGGGTACGGCTTGTCCTGGCAGTTGACGCCCATGTAGGAGTCGTCGGCGGTGTACTCGGAGTCGGCCGGGGCCTCGCGCAGCGCCCGCGGGACGTTCACCGCGAGGATGTTGGCGTCGTCGTCCGAGACGGTCGCCTTCGGCGCCATCAGGGTGTTCGCGGCCGGCTTCTGGATCAGCTGGTACGTCGCCTGCAGCGACTTGGCCAGCGGCGCCAGCTTGGCCTGCGAGTACAGCGCGCTGGCCACCTCGCCGGTGAAGGTGCTCAGCGTCACCTGGGAGCCGTTCGGCAGGGTGACCGGGCTGGTCCGCAGGTGGTCGCGGAGCTGGTCGAACTTGGCCCGGGTGTCGCCCTCGCCGAAGGCGCAGCGCGGGGCGCCGGCGGCCTGGCAGCGCTTCAGGAACTCGTCCAGGGCCAGCTCGAAGCCGCCCGCCCGCTGGCGGTCGTACTCCAGGCCGTCGTGCAGGCGCAGGTTCGGGTCGACGTTGCCGTCGACGATGATCGTGCGCACCTTGTTCGGGTACATCCCGGCGTAGGTCGCGCCGATCAGGGTGCCGTAGGAGAACCCGGCGAAGTTGAGCTGGGAGTCGCCGACGGCGCGGCGCATCCGGTCGAGGTCGCGGACCACGTTGATGGTCGACATGTGCTCGATCAGCGGGCCAGCGTTCTTGCTGCACGCGTCGGTGTAGTCCTGGTCCGCGTCCAGCGTCTCGTTGATCTCGGCCTTGGTGACCGGCACGCCGACCATGCGGCCGTTGACCGCGTCGGCGCGCTCCTGGGTCTTGAAGCACTTGAGCGGGTTGCTCCGGGCCACGCCGCGGGGGTCGAAGCCGACCAGGTCGAAGCGCGACTGCACCTCGGTGCCGAAACGGGTGGTGGTCGCCCACAGGTAGCCGCTGCCGCCCGGGCCGCCCGGGTTGAGGAACAGCGAGCCGATCCGCTTGGACGGGTCGCTCGCCCGCCGGCGCATCATGGCGATGCCGATCTTCTCGCCCGACGGGTTGTCATAGTCCAGCGGCACCGGGTACACGGCGCAGTCGTAGATGCCTGGGTCCGGCTTGCTCGGATCGGGGTTACACGGGGTCCAGTTGACAGCGGCGACCTTCGCCTCGGCCGCAGCCGCACCCGGCGCCAGGTCCATCGGCGCCGCCGACGCCGCGACAGCACTACCGGTGACGAGGGCGAGGGCGCAGGTGACCGCTCCGGCCAGCGTGGATATACGGGACAAGGAATCTCCTCCGTACTGAAAGGGCGGCCCCAGCCTGTCAGTCTGAGATCTCCATGTGAAGACCTGGAAGCACCGTAAATGTTTCGATGGCGTCCCGTTTGCGACCGGATTATTCTGTGAATGAACCAACTTGACGGTTGATTGACCTAATGGGTCGTCACCATCGCGTCACCACCGCACCCGGCCGGCCGGAGCGCCACTCGGCGGCACATGGAGCGCCTGCCCCCGCGCCGCCCGATGGCTTTTCCTCAAACTCCCTTCTGCGTGGCGGGAGTTTGAGGAAAAGCCCCAACGTCCGGCCGCCCCGCGCAGCGCGGCCGGGTCGGGCAGCAGTTCGCGAACCCGCTGGCGGTCGGTCTGCGCAACGCCGCGATCCGGCGCCACCGCAGCCCGGCCATCCCCGCACCCGTCGGGCGGTCGACTTGACCGGGAAACTGATGAGGCGCCATATTACCTTCATGACGCAACGCCCTGACGCCGGAAGCGGCGCCCCCACCCTCGACCAGGCGCGCCGCCAGATCGCCCGCTACGGCCTCACGGCCGACCCGCAGGCGATCCTGGTCGCGGCCCGGCTGATGGCGGCGGGCGCCCGGATCGGCCAGGCCGGGGAGGTGCACTTCGCCCGCTTCGGGCTCTCCACCGGCCGCTATCGACTGCTGGCCGACCTGGAGGACCACGGCGGCGAGAAGTCGCCCTCCCAGCTCGCGGCCGGCCTCGGCGTCTCGCGGGCGACCGTGACCGGCCTGGTGGACGGCCTGGAGCGGGAGGGCCTGGTGGTCCGCCGCCCGTCCGCCGAGGACGGCCGCGGCAACGTGGTGGTCCTCACCGCACGCGGCGCGCAGCGGCTGCGCGATCTGGCGCCCGAGCACTTCGCCCGGATGCAGGCGCTGGTCGGCGGGCTCTCGGTCGAGGAGCGCACCACCTTCCTCGACCTCCTGGCCCGGGTGGTCGAGGGTGCTGACGCGCTGACCGCGGACTGACCCGAGCGAGAACGGCGGGCCGCCCCGGGCGGCCCGCCTCCTTCACGACCCAATAGTTAGGCACCTAAGCACTAATAGTTAGCCACCTCATCACTTCCCTGAGGAGAAGCGCATGAGCAAGAAAGCACCCGGCGCACCGCCCCCCTTCACCCTGTGGCGGGAGGTCCTGGTCGCCTACGCGATGCCCGCCGTGATGGCCGGCATCGGCGGGGCCGTCACGCACCAGCCGCAGCTGATGATCGCCGCGGCCACCACGATCGGCGGCACCTCGGCCGTCGTCGCCACCCTGGTCGGTTCCGCCCTGCGAGGCCGGCCCAACCGTTCCCCGGGCGGCCGGGCACCGCGCGTCCTGCTGGCCCCCGCACTCGGCCTGGCCGCCGCAGCGGTCGCACTCGCCGTCGGCCTCGCGGCGGCGCACTGGCTGCCGCGGATCCACGGGCTCGCCACCAGCCCCTGGCCCGGCCGCCTTCCGGTCGACCTGCCGGTCTCGTCGGCGATCGCGGCCACCGTGATCACCTGGCGCTGGCGCGGCAGCCGCCCGGCCCGATCCCCGCAGCGCCGACTCTCCACCCAACCGGAAGGGCAGACATCATGATCGTCGTCATGGGCGCCGGAGGCGCCACCGGCGGAGCCACCCTGCGCAGCCTCGCCGCCCTCGGCGCACCGAGCCGCGCACTCAGCCGCGACCCCGCCCGTCTCGCCGCCGGCCTCGACGAGTGGACCCTCGCGCTGACCGAGACGCGCCCGGCCGACGCCGCCGACCCGGACTCGCTGCGCACGGCCTTCCGCGGCGCGCACCAGCTCTTCCTCACCATGGCCAACGGCCCGCACCAGGTCCAGCACGAGCTGGCCGCGATCGACGCGGCGGTCGAGAGCGGCGTGGAGCACATCGTCAAGATCTCCGCGCCCGCCGCCGAACCGGACTCCCCCGTGGCCGTCTCGCGCGGCCACCACCTGATCGAGGAGCGCCTGCGCGCGTCCGGCGTCACCGCGACGGTGCTGCGGCCGTACGCGTTCATGCAGAAGCTGCTGCTGCTGGCGCCCGGCATCGCCGCCGCCGGGGTGGTGCACGGCGCCCTGGGCCAGGCCCGCTGCAACTACGTCGACGCCCGGGACATCGGCGACGCCGCGGCCGGGGTGCTCACCCGCCCGGAGCTCGCCGGCGGAACGTATCCGCTCACCGGCGGCCGGGCGTACAGCTACCCGGAACTCACCGGACTGCTCGGCGAACTGCTCGGCCGCCCGGTCCGCTACCTCGACCTGCCCCCGGCCGGGCTGCACGCCCAGCTGGTCGAGCGGGCCGGGATGCCGCCCTGGCTGGCCTCCCACGTGGTGGAGATCCAGCAGCTCGCGGTGGTCCGCCGGGAGGCGCCCGACGACACCCTCACCCACCTCGCCGGGCGCGCCCCGCGCACCCTGGAGGCGTTCCTCCAGGAGCACCTGCACTGCTTCCGCTGACCGATCGGACACCACTCCGACACCGTGGCGGGCCCGGCGGCCGGGCCGGAACCGGGCCGGGAAGCCGGGCCCGCCACCCGAAGGGAGCAGCATTCGCTGTGGCGTGGATCACGATCAATCATTCGCCCTGACGATCCGTCAATTCGACTGACCTCCAGTCACATGGCCGTCACGCCTACCCAGTTGTTGCCTGATGAATCGTCAGCTCAGGCCATTTCCGGCCCAGTTGAGCCGGGTTTCGGGCCGTACGGCGCCTCACGGCCGGGGCTACCATCAGTCGGGTCGTCCGCTCCGGCCCCGGAGTGGGGTCACCCGGTCAGGCGAGTGCTCCCACCGCCCCGAAGGGCCGGGCATCTGTCGGAACGGGGCGAGGACGAGGAGCGTACGGGCTGCCATGACAGCTGAACCGAGCACGGAGCAGTCCGCCACGCCGCCGCGAGCCCTCTTCCCGGGCCGACCGGCCGCCGCACCACGCACCCTGGTCGATGTCCTGGACGCCACCGTCCGCGCCCACCCGAACGAACCGGCCCTGGACGACGGGCGCACCGTGCTCAGCTACCGCGCCCTGGCCGCCGAGGTCGAGCAGCTGCGCCGCCGGCTGGCCGCCGCCGGGATCGGCCCGGGCGACCGGGTGGGCGTGCGGGTGCCCTCGGGCACCAACGACCTGTACGTCTCGATCCTCGCCGTGCTCGCCGCCGGCGCCGCCTACGTGCCGGTCGACGCCGAGGACCCGGACGAGCGCGCCCAGCTGGTCTTCGGAGAGGCCGACGTCGCCGCGGTGCTCGGCGCCGAGCGCGCCCTGACCGTCCACCGCGAGCGCCCCTCCCCCGGCCCCGGCGAGGCCGCCGCGGACCACCGCCCCGGCCCCGCCCCGGCCGACGACGCCTGGATTATCTTCACCTCCGGCTCCACCGGCCGCCCCAAGGGCGTGGCCGTCACCCACCGCAACGCCGCCGCCTTCGTCGACGCCGAGGCGGCGCTCTTCCTCCAGGACGAGCCGATCTGCCCCGGCGACCGGGTGATGGCCGGCCTGTCGGTGGCCTTCGACGCCTCCTGCGAGGAGATGTGGCTGGCCTGGCGCCACGGCGCCTGCCTGGTGCCCGTCCCCCGCTCCCAGGTGCGCAGCGGCGCCGACCTCGGCCCCTGGCTGGCGGAGCAGGAGGTCACCGTGGTCTCCACCGTCCCGACGCTGGCCGCGCTCTGGCCGGCCGAGGCGCTCAACGAGGTGCGGCTGCTGATCTTCGGCGGCGAGGCCTGCCCGCCGGAGCTGGTGCAGCGGCTGGTCACCGAGGGCCGCGAGGTCTGGAACACCTACGGCCCCACCGAGGCCACCGTGGTCGCCTGCGCCGCGCTGCTGACCGGTGACGGCCCGGTCCGGATCGGCCTGCCGCTGGACGGCTGGGACCTCGCCGTGGTCGACGGGGCCGGCCAGCCGGTCGCGGCGGGCGGCACCGGCCAGCTGGTGATCGGCGGGGTCGGCCTGGCCCGTTACCTCGACCCGGAGAAGGACGCCGAGAAGTACGCACCGCTGGCCTCGCTCGGCTGGGAGCGCGCGTACCGCAGCGGCGACCTGGTCCAGGCCGACCCGGCCGGTCTGCTGTTCCTGGGCCGCACCGACGAGCAGATCAAGCTCGGCGGCCGCCGGATCGAACTCGGCGAGGTCGACGCGGCGCTCCAGGCCCTGCCCGGCGTGGCGGGCGCGGCCGCCGCCGTCCGCACCGCGCGCGGCGGCAACCAGCTGCTGGTCGGCTACCTGGTCGTCCAGGACGGCTTCGACCGCGAGCAGGCCGTCGGGCGGCTGCGCGCCGAGCTGCCGGCCGCCCTGGTGCCGCTGCTCGCGCCGGTCGACGCCCTGCCCACCCGCACCTCCGGCAAGGTCGACCGGGGCGCCCTGCCCTGGCCGCTGCCCGAGCTGGAGAACGCGGGGCCGGGCGAACAGCTGTACGGCACCGAAGCCTGGCTGGCCGAACAGTGGGCCGAGATCCTCGGCGTGACGGTGAGCGGCCCGCGCGACGACTTCTTCGGCATCGGCGGCGGCAGCCTGGCCGCCGCCCGGCTCACCACCCTGCTGCGCACCCGCTACCCGAACGCCGCCGTACTCGACGTCTACCAGCACCCGACGCTGCGCAAGCTCGCCCGGCACCTGGAGCGCGGCGCCGCCCAGGGCTGCGAGGCCCGCACCATCGCCCTGGTGCCGACCAGGGCCAAGCTGCTCCAGCTGCTCCTGCTGATCCCGCTGTTCACCGTGGTCGGCCTGCGCTGGACGGTCGCCCTGCTGGCCGCCGGCAACCTGCTCTCCCACCTCGGCGACTACCCGTGGGCGCCCACCGCCTCCTGGTGGGCGGTCGGCGCGGGCGCCCTGGCGCTGTACACCCCGGCGGGCCGGCTGGCGATCGCGGCCGGCGGCGCCCGGCTGCTGCTGCGCGGCCTGCGCCCGGGCAGCCACCCGCGCGGCGGCGCCACCCACCTGCGGCTCTGGGCCGCCGAGCGGCTCGCCGAGCTCAGCGGCGCCACCTCGCTGTCCGGCGCCTGGCTGGTCCGCTACGCCCGGGCGCTGGGCGCCAGGGTCGGACCCGAGGTGGACCTGCACTCGCTGCCGCCGGTCACCGGGATGCTGAAGCTGGGCCGGGGCTGCGCCGTCGAGGCCGAGGTGGACCTGTGCGGCTACTGGCTGGACGGCGACCGGCTGGAGGTCGGCCAGGTCAAGGTCGGCTCCGGCGCCGTGGTCGGCACCCGCTCGACCCTGCTGCCCGGCGCCCGGGTCGGCAAGCGCGCCCAGGTGGTGGCCGGCTCCAGCGTCACCGGGCACGTACCGACCGGCCAGCGCTGGGGCGGCGCGCCCGCCGTGAAGCTGGGCCGCGTCGAACGGGCCTGGCCCAAGGAGCGCCCGCCGCACCGGGCCTTCTGGGCCGCGCTGTACGGCGCCAGCGGCACTGCGCTCGGCCTGCTCCCGGTGGCGCCCGCGCTGGCCGCGCTCGCGGTGCTCTCCCCTTTCGTCCACCAGGGCGACGGCCTCGGCGCGGCGCTCGGCGGCGCGCTGCTCGGCCTGCTGCCCGCCACCCTGGCGTACGGCGTGGTGTACGCGGCGCAGCTGGTAACCGCCGTCCGGCTGCTGAGCCGCGGCCTGGTCCCCGGGGTGCACCCGCTGCACGGCCGGGTCGGCTGGCAGGCGTGGACCGTCACCCAGCTGATGGACCAGGCCCGGGAGGTGCTGTTCCCGCTCTACGCGGGGCTGGTCACGCCGCTGTGGCTGCGGGCGCTCGGGATGCGGGTCGGCCGGGGCGCGGAGGTGTCCACGGTGCTGGCGCTGCCCAGCCTGACCACCGTCGGCGACGGCGCGTTCCTGGCCGACGACACCCTGATCGCGCCGTACGAGCTGGGCGGCGGCTGGGTGCGGCTCGGCGAGGCGAAGGTCGGCGAGCGGGCGTTCCTGGGGAACTCGGGGATGACCGCGCCGGGGCGGGCGGTGCCCAAGCGGGGCCTGGTGGGCGTGCTGTCGGCGACACCGGAGAAGGCCAAGAAGGGCGGCTCGTACCTGGGCATGCCACCGATGCGGCTGCCGCGCGCGGCGGACGAGGCCGACCAGAGCCTGACCTACGAGCCGCCGGCCCGGCTGCTCTGGGCGCGCGGGCTGGTCGAGCTGGCCCGGCTGCTGCCGGTGCTCGCCTCGGGGGCGCTCGGCGTGCTGACCGTCGCGGCGCTGTCCCGGCTGGCCGCCTCCTGGTCGGCGGGCGCGGCCGCGCTGCTGTCGGGCCTGGTGCTGCTGGGCGCCGGCGCGGTGGCCTGCCTGGTCGCGGTGGCCGCGAAGTGGCTGCTGGTCGGCCGGTTCCGGGCGGTGGAGCACCCGCTGTGGAGCGGCTTCGTGTGGCGCAACGAGCTCGCGGACACCTTCGTCGAGGTGCTGGCGGTGCCGTGGCTGGTCGGCGCGGTGCCGGGCACGCCGGTGCTGAACCTCTGGCTGCGGGCGCTCGGCGCGCGGATCGGCCGCGGCGTCTGGTGCGAGAGCTACTGGCTGCCGGAGGCGGATCTGGTCACCCTCGGGGACGGCGTCACCATCAACCGGGGCTGCGTGGTGCAGACGCACCTCTTCCACGACCGGATCATGCGGATGGATACTGTGGTCCTCCGCGAGGGCGCCACCCTGGGCCCGGGCGGCATCGTGCTGCCCGGCAGCACGGTGGGCGCGCGCAGCACGCTGGGCCCGGCCTCGCTGGTGATGCGCGCCGAGTCCGTCCCCGCCGACACGCGGTGGCTGGGCAACCCCATCGAGGCGTGGCAGCCCACGTCATGACCACCCGTCCCGGCCCGCAGGAAGCGCCCGACCCCGTGAAGCCCAAGCACGCCCCGGCGGCCGCCGGCACCCCGGACCCGTACTTCCCGGCCAGCGGCGACCACCGCTACCGGGTCCACCGCTACGAGCTCGCCCTGGACTACCGGCCCGGGCCGAACCGGCTGGCGGCCTCGGCCCGGCTGAGCGCCGTGGCGGACGCGGCGCTGGCCGAGTTCGCGCTGGACCTCGCCGAGTTCCGGATCGGGCGGGTGCTGGTCGACGGCAAGGCCGCCCGCTACACCCACCGCGCCGGCAAGCTGCGGATCCGCCCGGCCAGGGCGCTGGCGGCGGGAGCCGCGTTCACCGTCGAGGTGCACTACACCGGCAACCCCCGCCCGGTGCGCAGCCCGTGGGGCGGCCTGGGCTGGGAGGAGCTGACCGACGGCTCGCTGGTCGCCAGCCAGCCGATCGGCGCGCCGTCCTGGTTCCCGTGCAACGACCGGCCCGCCGACAAGGCGACGTACCAGATCGCGGTCACCACGCCGTCCCCGTTCACCGTGCTGGCGAGCGGCCGGCTGCTCACCCGCACCACCCGGGCGTCCAGCACCACCTGGGTGTACGAGCAGAGCGCGCCGACCTCGCCGTACCTGGTGACGGTGTCGATCGGCCACTACCGGCCGGTGCCGCTGGCGGCCCGCCCGGCCGTGCCGCAGACCGGCTACGTCCCGGAGTGGCTGGTCCCCGCGTTCACCCGGGACTTCGGCCGGCAGCCGGAGATGATGGCGTACTTCGGCGAGGTGTTCGGGCCGTACCCGTTCGGCGAGTACGCGGTGGTCGTCGCGGACGAGGAGTTGGACGTCCCGGTGGAGGCGCAGGGCGTCGCCACCTTCGGGACGAACCACCTCGGCGGCGGCTGGGAGCGCGAGCGGCTGATCGCCCACGAGCTGGCCCACCAGTGGTTCGGCAACAGCGTGACGATCGCCGACTGGCGGCACATCTGGCTGAACGAGGGTTTCGCCAAGTACGCCGAGTGGCTGTGGTCCGAGCACGCGGGCGGTCCCGCCGCGGCCACCCACGCCGCCGCCGCGCACGGCCTGCTGTCCGGGCTCCCGCAGGACCTCAGGCTCGCCGACCCGGGCCGCAGGCTGATGTTCGACGACCGGTTGTACCAGCGCGGCGGCCTCGCCGTGCACGCGCTGCGGCGGGCCCTGGGCGAGGACGCCTTCTTCGCGATGCTGCGGGACTGGACGAGCGTCCACCGGCACGGCGTCGTCGGCACCGCCGACCTGCTCGCACACGCCTCCCGGTACGCGGCCGCCCCGCTCGACCCGCTCTTCGAGGCCTGGCTGCAGCGGCCCGAACTCCCGCCGCTGCCGGGCTGACCGGCCCGTCGGCGACAGGCCCTCGGCCAGCGCGGGGTGTTCGCGGGAATAACGGGTGGATCCTTCGGAGCGGCCTGGCTAGGTTGGGTTCGTTTGCCCGTCCGGGCTCGTCGGCGGGCCTCGCCTGCGGGCCTCGCCGCGGACCACACCGGCGGGGCTCGCCGACGGGGCTTGCCGACGGGCGGCGCCGACAGAAGCCGCTGACGGAACCCGCAGACGGACCTCCCCGCCGGACCACGCCGAAGGATTCAGAGGATCAGATGACCGATCAGCCCGACGAACTGCTGCCCACCACCCGCCGCGCCCTGCTGCACCGGATCGCCGTCGCCCAGGCCGAAGGCCGCACGCCCTCCCTGGCCGCCGGGGTGGTCCGGGACGGCAAGCTGGTCTGGAGCGGCGCCCGCAGCATGATCGACGGGCACGCGCCGACCCCGGACGTCCAGTACCGGATCGGCTCGCTCACCAAGACCTTCGTCGCCGTGCTGGTGCTGCGGCTGCGCGACGAGGGCCTGCTCGACCTCGCCGACCCGCTGGCCCGCCACCTGCCCGGCACCCCGGCCGACGGCGCGACCATCGCGCAACTGCTCGCCCACACCGCCGGGCTCGCCGCCGAGACGCCCGGCCCCTGGTGGGAGCGGACCGACGGCTCCCTGCGGCCCGGACTCGACGACCTGCTGGAGCCCGGCGCCGCGATCAAGCACCCCGCCGGGCGCCTCCACCACTACTCCAACCCCGGCTACGCGCTGCTCGGCGCGCTGGTCGAGCGGCTGCGCGGCGAGCCCTGGGGCGAGGTACTGCGGCGCGAGGTCCTGGCGCCGCTCGGCATGGACCGCACCACCCTGCTGCCCGAGCACCCGCACGCCGGGGGCTTCGCCGTCCACCCGTGGGCCGACGTCATGCTGCCGGAGCCGCTCACCGACACCGGGCTGATGGGCCCGGCCGGCCAACTCTGGTCCACCGTCGCCGACCTGGCCCGCTGGGCGGCCTTCCTCTCCGCCGGGGACGACAAGGTGCTCGCCGCCGCCTCGCTCGCCGAGATGCGCCGGCCCGCCACCGGCCCCGACAACGCGGACTGGACCTCCGCCTACGGCCTCGGCCTGCAACTGCGCCGCCACGAAGGCCGGGTGCTGTACGGCCACACCGGCTCGATGCCCGGCTTCACCACCGCACTGTGGGTCAGCGACCAGGACGGCCTGGCCGCGATCGCCCTGTCCAACGCCACCACCGGCGCCGGCACCACGGCGGTGGCCGCCCGGTTGATCACCCTGACCGCCGAGCACGAGCCCCGGCTGCCCGAACCCTGGCGCCCGCTGCCCGAGGTCGACGAGGGCCTGCTGGCGCTCACCGGCCCCTGGTACTGGGGAACTTCGCCGCAGGCCCTGCGGCTGCGGGCCGACCGCGCCCTGGAACTGACCCCGCTCGCCGGCGGCACCCGCAGCTCCCGCTTCCGCCCCGAGCCGGACGGCACCTGGACGGGGCTGGACGACTACTACACGGGCGAGACCCTGCGGGTGGTCCGGGCCGCCGACGGCACGGTCAGCCACCTGGACCTCGGCTCCTTCATCCTCACCCGCGAACCCTACGGCCCCGCAGCCGTCATCCCGGGCGACGTCGACCCGCAGGGCTGGCAGGCCTTCTAGGGCGTGCCCTGGGCGTATCCGGAGCGTATCCGGGGCGTGCCCTGGGCGTATCCGGGGCGTGCCCTGGGCGTATCCGGGGCGTGCCCTGGGCGTGCCGCCCTCGGGGCACGCCGGGCGCGCGCGACGTCGTGCCCGTCCGGGGGAGTGCGACGGCTCGGGCGCACAGGCGCCCGGGCTGTCCACCCCCGGCGGGCGAGCGCCCGGCGCCCGGCAGGTGACCGGGAGGCGACGGGTGGTCCCATTCAGCAGTTGCACATCTGCGCTCCGCCGCGCCGCAACATGGATGCCAACCGGTTCGGAGAGATATACGGGGACCGGTTCGCGTGCAGGCCCAACGCCTGCGGGCCGGGCCGGTGCCCTGGCGATCCAGGGCGCCGCCGATCGTGCTGCCCTGGAGGGTCCGCCATGACCACCGTCCCCACGTGCGCTCCGACCGCAGTAGCCCCCACCCAGGACGCCCACGCCGTCCCCGCCCCCCGCCGGCAGCAGGCCCCGGCCGCCTACACCGTCTCCCTCGCCCGCGACGCCGACGACGTGCGCGCCGCCCAGCGGCTGCGCCACCAGGTGTTCGCCGCCGAGCTCGGCGCCGTCCTGCACAGCCCGGTCGCCGGCCTGGACGTCGACCCCTTCGACGAGTACTGCGACCACCTCCTGGTCCGCGAGGGCGAGCACGGCACCGTCGTCGGCACCTACCGGCTGCTGCGCCCCGAGGCCGCCCGACGGGCCGGACGGCTCTACTCCGACGGCGAGTTCGAGCTCTCCGCCCTGGCGCCGGTCCGCCCGGGCCTGGTCGAACTCGGCCGCTCCTGCATCCACCCCGACCACCGGGGCAACGGCGCCGTCATCAACCTGATGTGGGGCGGCATCGCCCGCTACCTCGCCGACACCGGCAACACCTGGGTCGGCGGCTGCTGCTCGATCCCCCTGGACGACGGCGGCGCCACCGCGGCCCGGGTCTGGGACACCGTCAGCGCCAAGTACCTGGCCCCCGAGCAGTACCGGGTCACCCCGCGCCGCCGCTGGGACGCCACCGGCGTACCGCGCGCCGAGCGGGGCGCGCTGCCCGCCCTGCTCCGCGGCTACCTGCGGCTCGGCGCCTGGGTCTGCGGCGAGCCCGCGCACGACCCGGACTTCGACTGCGTCGACCTGTACGTGCTGCTGTCGCTGGAGCGCACCGACCCGCGCTACCTGCGGCACTTCCTGTCCGGACTGCCCGCCCAGCCCCTCGGCACCTCATCATGAGCGTCTGGCTGCCGACGGCCCCCTGCCGGCCCGAGACCTGCCTGGCCGACCCGGCGCCCGCCGTCTCGCACCCCCGGCGGGCGCTGCGGCTGACGGCCTGCCTGGCGGCGGTGCTGGCGGGCGTACTGCTCAGCCTGCCGCTGCGCCTCCTCCCGTACGGCACCCGGGAGCGGCTGATCCGGCTCTGGGCGCGCGTCCTGCTGCGCACCCTCGGGGTCACCGTCCACCTCGGGACGCCGGGCGGCGCGCTCGGCGGCGGGACGCTCGTGGTGGCCAACCACGTGTCCTGGCTGGACATCCCGCTGATCGCGGCGGGCCGTCCGGGCCGCTCACTGGCCAAGACCGAGGTCCGCCGGTGGCCGGTGATCGGGCCGCTGATCGCCTGGGGCGGCACCGTGTTCCTGGACCGCGACCGGCTGCGCGCGCTGCCCGACACCGTGGCGACGGTGGCCGAGGTGCTGCGCGCCGGCCAGCCGGTGATCGTCTTCCCGGAGGGGTCCACCTGGTGCGGGCGGGAGAGCGGCCGCTTCCGGCCCGCGCTGTTCCAGGCCGCGGTGGAGGCAGGCGCCTTCGTCCAGCCCGTGACGATCCGCTACCGGCTGGCGGACGGCCGACCGACCAGCGTGCCCGCCTTCATCGGCGACGACGGACTGCTCACCTCGCTCGCCCGGGTGGTCGCGGTGCGCGGGCTGGTCGCCGACGTGACGTTCCTGCCGCCGATACCGCCGCCCGCACCGCAGGCCACCCGGGCGGGCGCGCGCCGGGAGCTGGCCCGCACGGCGCAGGCGGCGGTCGAGGGCATCCGCTGACGTGGCCTCGACCTGCGGACCGGTCAGAGCGACCGGACCTCGGCCAGCGGCTCCGGACCGGGGTTCGGGTCGGGGTTCGGACCGGGGCCGGGGTTCGGGTCGGGGTTCGGACCGGGGCCGGGGTTCGGGTCGGGGTTCGGACCGGGATTCCGTCCCGGGGTCGATTCCTGAGCTGGCTCGGGAGTCGGCTCAGGGAGGCCGGTGCCGCTCGGGGCGGCCGGGCGGGCCCGGCCCAGCAGGACGGCGACCAGGACGGCGGTGACGGCGAGCGCGACCGCACCACAGCGCGCCGCGAGGTGGAGGCCCTCGATGAAGGCGCCGTCCACCACCTCCTGGACCGGGCCGGGCAGCACGGCGGCCGCTCCGCCACCGCCGCGCCCCGCCCCGGCGGGCGCGTCCGCGATCGGGCCGACGGCGTCCGGCGGCACGCCGATCCGGTGCAGGGCGGCGGTCAGGGTGCCGGTCATCCGGTTCGTCAGCACGGCGCCGAGCACCGCGATCCCGAGGACGCCGCCCAGCTCGCGCAGCGTGTTGATGGTCGCGGAGGCCATCCCGGTCTGCGCCGGGGCGACCCGCTGGAGCACCGCGATCGACACCGGGGTGAAGGTCATCCCCATCCCGAGGCCCATCGCGAACAGGGTCCACAGGTACTCGACGTAGTGGGCGTGCTCGCCGTAGAGGGACAACCCGCCGAGCCCCGCCGCGCACAGCACGAGACCGAGCACCAGCGGCAACCGGGGCCCGTACCGCGAGGTCAGCCGGCCGGAGAGCGGGGCCGCGAGGACGATCATCCCGGTCATCGGCAGCCCGGCGTAGCCCGCGTCGGACGGGGACCAGCCGAGCGGGCCCTGCATCAGCAGCGGCAGGAAGAACAGCGCGCCGAAGATCCCGAAGCTGACCATGAAGCCGCTGAGCAGCGCACCGCCGAGGGCGCCGTCGCGGAACAGCCGCAGCTCCAGCATCGGTTCGGCGAGCCGCAGTTCGAGCACCAGGAAGGCGGCCAGCAGCACGAGCGCCGCGGCGCCGCAGAGGAGCACCCGGGCGTCCGTCCAGCCGCGGGACGGCCCCTCGATCAGGGCGTAGACCAGCAGGCCGAGGCCCGCGGCGGAGAGGACGAGGCCGCCGAGGTCGATCCGCCGGGCGCGCGGGGGGATGTCCGGGAGGACGCGGGCGGCGAGCACCAGTCCGGCCACGCCGATCGGCACGTTGATCCAGAACACGCTGGCCCAGCCGAGGTGCTCGACCATCGGGCCGCCGACCACCGGGCCGATCGACAGACCCAGTGCGGAGACCCCGGACCAGAGGCCGACGGCCTTGGCGCGCTCGCGCTCGTCCGTGAAGACGTGGCGCAGCAGGGTGAGGCTGCCCGGGGTGAGCAACGCGGCCCCGACGCCTTGCAACATCCGGGCGCCGACCAGCAGGCCGATCGTCCCGGCGAGCGCGGCGAGCGCGGAGCCGACCGTGAACAGCGCGAGGCCGAGCCGGAACATCCGGGTGCGGCCGTGCCGGTCGCCGAGCGCGCCGCCGGTCAGCACGAGTCCGGCGTAGACGAGGCTGTAGCCCTCGGCGACCCATTGCAGGCCGCTGATCCCGGCGTCCAGGTCCTGCCCGATGCGGGGCAGGGCGTTGTTGACGATGACGTTGTCCAGCATGGACATGAACATGGTGACGCAGAGCGTCAGTAGCGCGAGCCGTTTGCGCCGGGCGCTCGACTCCTGCATGGGGGATCCTCCCGATCCTTGGCCCCTAACAGCGTTAGGGAGTGGTGCGGCACGCACAGGGTGCCCCTAACGGTGTTAGATTGCAAGCGGGATTTCACGACCGGACTTCACGACAGGACTTCGCGACGGGACTTCGCGACCGGATGAGACCGCTGGAGGCGTCCGCACAGCCATGCCAGAGAACGACGACACCACACCGCCGCTGACCAGGGAGGCGCTGACCCAGGCCGCGCTGCGAGTACTGGAACGGGACGGCCTCGACGGGCTCTCGATGCGCAAGGTCGCCGCCGAGGTCGGCGTCAAGGCGGCCTCGCTGTACTGGCACGTCCGCAACAAGCAGGAACTGCTCGACCTGCTCACCGACGCGGTGATGGCCTCGGCCGAACCCCCACCGCGCGAGGGCGGGTGGCGCGAGCAGTTCCACGCCTACTGCTGGCGCTACCGCCGACTGCTCCTCGGCAAGCGCGACGCCGCCAAGGTCGTCTCGGGCCGCCTCTCCCCCGGACCCCACCTGCTCGGCCTGATGGAGGACCAGCTCGACCGGCTCCGCGCGGCCGGCTTCTCCGACGCCGACGCCGCCATGGCCACCTACCTGCTGGGCGCCTTCGTCCAGGGGTTCGTCCTCCAGGAACAGTCCCCGATCTCGGCCGCCGAAGTCCTCGGCACCAGCCGCCGGGACATCGCCGACGCCGCCGGCGACCGCTTCCGCACCCTGCCCGCCGACACCTTCCCCAACCTCGTCGCCCTGGCCGACGACCTCACCGAACCCGACATGGACACCCGCTTCGAGTTCTGCGTGCAGCGCGTCCTCGACGGGCTCGCGACCCTGCTGCCGACGGAACCGCGGTGACCCGACCACCACGGGTGCGGGGCCGCCGGTAATTCCCGGTCCGGTCGCCGGGCACCCGCTAGTCTCTCCGGGCACCCCGGCCGCACGCCCACGGAGGAGTTCCGCGATGCCCGAGCTGTACCCCCACTACGAGCCCTACGCACAAGGCCTGCTGGACGTCGGGGACGGGCAGCGGATGCACTGGAACGCCTCCGGCAACCCGGCGGGCAAACCCGCCGCGATCGTGCACGGCGGCCCCGGATCCGGCCACCGGTCGGGCGCCCGGCGGTACTTCGACCCCGAGCGGTACCACGTGGTCCAGTTCGACCAGCGCGGCTGCGGGCAGAGCCTGCCGCACGCCGCCGACCCGGCGACCGGGCTGGAGCACAACACCACCGGGCGGCTGATCGCGGACATGGAGCGGCTGCGCGAACACCTCGGCATCGAGAAGTGGCTGCTGCACGGCGGCTCCTGGGGCTCGACGCTGATCCTCGCCTACGCCCAGGCCCACCCCGAGCGGGTCTCCGAGATCGTGATCTGCGGCGTCACCACCACCCGCCCCGAGGAGACCGACTGGCTCTACCGGGGCGTCGCCCGCTTCCTGCCCGGCCCGTGGGAGGAGTTCCGGAACTTCCTGCCGGCCGCCGACCGCGACGGTGACCTGGTGGCCGCCTACAGCCGGCTGCTCAACAGCCCGGACGAGACCGTCCGGCGGGCCGCCGCGAACGCCTGGGCCAGCTGGGAGGACGCCGTCATCGCGCACGAGGCGCTGGGCAAGCCGAACGCGTACAGCGACCGCCCCACCGACGCGCTGATGGCGTTCACCCGGATCACCGCGCACTACTTCGCGCACCAGGCGTTCCTGGCCGACGGCCAACTGCTGCGCGACGCCGGGCGGCTGGCCGGCACCCCGGGCGAACTGATCCACGGCCGGCTGGACCTCGGCTCGCCGCTGGACACCGCGTGGCAGCTGGCCCGGGCCTGGCCGGAGGCCCGACTGACCGTCATCGACGAGTCCGGGCACACCGGGAGTCCGGCGATGACGGAGGCGGTCCTCACGGCGATCGAGCGGTTCGCCTGACCGGCTTGCCTGCCCGGTTCGCCTGACCGGTTCGCCTGCCGGGTCGGGCGGACCGGTCCGCCCGACCGGTCCGCCCACGCCGGACGGCTCGTTCGCACGAACGGCCCCCGCCTACGATACGAAGCATGATCGCCTATGTCCCAGCCGCCCTGTTCTTCCTGTTGTTCGGAATCGGGGTACTACGCGACCGCCGTCAGTTCAGCAACGCCGTCCTGCTCGGCATCGCCGTCTCCCTGCTCGCCCTCGCTCTGCTCACCGAGCTGCGCGAGGCGCCCACGCTGGTGGTGGAGCTGGCGGCGGTCGCGATCATCCTGCTGCCGGCCCTCGGCACGGCGGCCCTGGTCTGGTTCCTGATCGCCAACGGCCTGACCATGATCCGCAAGGAGGGCAGGCGGCCCGCCAACCTGCTGTCACTCCTCGCCGGGCTGGGCATCCTCGCCGTCATC
Organism: Kitasatospora sp. NPDC086801; assembly: GCF_044745805.1. NCBI lineage: Bacteria > Bacillati > Actinomycetota > Actinomycetes > Kitasatosporales > Streptomycetaceae > Kitasatospora > Kitasatospora sp. NPDC086801. The sequence goes on along the minus strand of NZ_JBIVAX010000055.1, from coordinate 27,125 downwards.
GCGCTGCTGTTCACCGCCCTGGCCACCCGCTCACACCGGCTGGGCATCCTGGCGGGCACCGCCGTCCTGGTGGTCGGCTACATCTCCTTCCTGTTCGTCTGCTTCGTCGGCTACGCGTTCCTCTACGGCCGCCACCGGCCGCGCCGGAACGTGGACTTCGTGGTCGTCCTCGGCTCCGGACTGATCGGCGGCGAGCGCGTCCCGCCCCTGCTGGCCAGCCGGCTCAACCGGGGCCGGGAGGTGTACGACAGGCAGGCCGCGCGCGGCAACCCGCCGGTACTGATCACCTCCGGCGGCCAGGGCCCGGACGAGAAGCTGCCGGAGTCCCACGCGATGGCCGACTACCTGACCGAACGCGGCTTCCCGGCCGAACACATCGCGCGCGAGGACCGCTCCCGTACCACCGAGGAGAACCTGCTCTTCAGCAAGGCCATCATGGAGCAGGCCAAGCCCGACTACCGCTGCGTCGTGGTCACCAACAACTTCCACGCCTTCCGGGCGGCGCTCACCGCCCGCACGACCGGCGTCAACGGGCACGTGTTCGGCTCGCCGACCGCCGCGTACTACTGGCCGAGCGCGACGATCCGCGAGTTCGCCGCCGTGTTCCTCTCCCACAAGCTGATCAACTTCGGGATCTGCGGCCTCCTCGCGCTCTGCGGGCTGCTCGCAGCCCTCTGAGCCGCCGCCGGCCCCGGGCCCTTGTCCCCGAAGTGACTGGGACCCAGCCGTATTCCACCCGTATCTCCAGCTGAGCCTCCGTCGGGTCTACGTCGGGCCTCCGTCCGGGCTTGCGTCCGGGCCCCCGGTCAGGCCCCCGGGCGGGGGGCCAGGATCGCGCAGGTGGTGGTGGCGTGCGCGTAGAGCTTGCCGTTCTCCACCCCGACCACCCTGGCCTCGGCCGTCGCCATCGTCCGGCCCAGGTGCAGCACCAGACCCTCGCAGCGCAGCAGGCCCGAGTCGGCGAACAGCGGGCGCAGCATGTGGACGTTCAACTGCGTGGTGGTGTAGCCGATCCCGGCGGGCAGCCGGCTCAGCACGGCACAACCGAGCGCCGAGTCGAGCAGGGTGGCGAGGTAGCCGCCGTGCACGGTGTTCATCGGGTTGTAGAGGTGGTCGCCGAGTTCGCCCTCGAAGACCGCCGTACCCGGCTTCGCCTCGGTCAGATGGAATCCCAGGGTGCTGCAGATCGCGGGCTCCTGGATCCGGCCCGCGAGGATCTCGTGCAGGATCTCCTCGCCGCTCAGGTGCGGGAAGGCGGAGATCGGCGGGCCGGCCGTCCAGGTGTGGGTCCGGGTACGGGGCTCCTGACCCTCCAGGGACTGCCGGCCCTCCAGGGGCCGCTGGTCTTCCTGGGGAGTCGCCCCGCCGGGGTCTGCCTCATGAGTCGTCATGGGATCAACCTGCCCTGTTCGCGCACGTCCCTCAAGCGCCTTCCGGTGTACGGCCGCCGTCGCAACGCCCCCGGGCATCGGGCCATGGCGGCCCACGCCATGGCGGTGCGGCGGACCCCGGGGGCCCGCCACATGGCACCGGGGCGCAGGGCGCGCCACGCTGCACGGCATCCGCCCCCACTCCTCCCCCACCCAGGAGTCCCCATGCCTCTCCGCCCTGCCGCCGCCGCGTTGTTGACGGCCGCCGCGCTCGCGATCGGCACCGCCACACCCGCCCCGGCTGCGGCCGACACCGTGAGCGGGACCTTCCAGCAGGTCACCGGATTCGGCGCCAACCCGGGAAACCTCGCGATGTACTCCTACACCCCCGCCGGGCTGCCGAGTGGCGCGCCGCTGGTGGTCGCGCTGCACGGCTGCCTGCAGACCGCCAACGACTACTACCGCAACTCCGGTTGGACGACCTTCGCCGACCGGTACGGCTTCGCGGTCGTCTTTCCGCAGACCAGCAGTGCCAACAACAGCCTCTCCTGCTTCAGTTGGTTCGACGCTGCCAAGGACGCCCGGGGCGCCGGCGAGGCGGAGTCGGTGATCGAGATGGCCGCCAAGGCCAAGGCCCTGTACGGTTCGGACGGCCGGCGGGTGTTCGTCACCGGGCTGTCGGCCGGCGGCGGGATGGCCTCCGACCTGCTGGCCGACTACCCGGACGTGTTCGCCGGCGGGGCGATCGACTCCGGCCTCCCGGCTCACTGCGCGACCACCCAGGGAGCCGCCTCCGGCTGCCAGAACTCCGACCAGGGGCTCACCCCGGCCCAGTGGGGCGACAAGGCCCGGGCCGCGTACCCGGGCTACACCGGGCCCTGGCCCCGGGTGGCGATCTGGCAGGGCAGCGCGGACACCGTGGTCAGGCCGGTGAACGCGACGGAGCTGCGCGACCAGTGGACCAACGTCCAGGGCGTCGGCCAGCACCCGACCAGCACCCGGAGCCTGCCGGGCGGCACCAGCGAGGAGGTCTACGCCGATGCGGGCGGGCAGCCCGCCGTGGCGCTGTTCACCATCGCCGGAATGGGCCACGGGCTGGCCGTCAACCCCGGCTCCGCAGCCGACCAGTGCGGGGCCACCGGCAGCTACTTCCTCAATGCGATCTGCTCCAGCTACTACACCGCGCAGTTCTGGGGCCTGGACGGCGGCACCGGGCCCACCACCCCCGGCCTGCCCGCCCCGGCCGGGCTGACCGCGACCCCGGCCGGCCAGGGCTCGATCGCCCTCGCCTGGCAGGCCGTCAGCGGAGCCGCCTCCTACCAGGTCTACCGGGACGGCGCCCTGGCCGGCAGTGCCACCGGCCCGTCCTTCACCGACACCGGGCTCGCCTCCGGCACGTCGTACGGCTACACCGTGGCGGCGGTCGACCCGGCGGGCGCGGTGGGCTCCCGGTCGGCGGCGGTGACGGCGACCACCGGCGGTGGCGCCACGCAGTGCTTCACCGACAGCAACTACCACCAGGTCCGGGACGGGCGGGCCACCCAGAGCGGCGGCCTGACCTACGCGCTCGGCTCGGGCCAGAGCATGGGGCTCTGGAACACCTTCGTGACGCACACCCTGAAGCAGACCGGCCCGGGCTACTTCGTGCTCGCCGACGGCCAGTGCTGAGCCGGCGAACCCCGACCTACGGCTCATCCGCCCCCCTCTCCTCTCCTGAACGCAGCCCCGCCGCCCCTGAGCGCAGCCCGGCGAACAGGTCGGTCTCGGGCCGCTCGCCCGCGCCCGGCACCAGGCTCCGGGCGAGGTGGTAGTCCTCGGTCGGCCAGACCTCGCGCTCGATGTCCCGCGGGTGAGCCATGAACGCGACCCCGGGCTCGACCTGGGTGGCGTGCGCCAGCAGTGCCGCGTCCCGTACGGCGAACTGCTCGGCGCACGCGATCCGGGTGGTGGTGGCGAGGGCGGGCGGGGTGTCCGGCCAGTCCGCGAGCAGTGCGCCCATGCCCGAGGGGACGCCCCGCTCCGCCATCGCGTCGTGCAGGGTCTGGAACCAGGCTCTGGAGAGTGCCAGGTGGTAGTAGAGCTTCGCCGCCTGCCAGGGTTCCCCCGCCTCGGGATGGCGGCCCGGGTCGGCAGCGGCCTCGAAGGCCTCGACCGTGACCTGGTGGGTCATCACGTGGTCGGGATGCGGATACCCCCCGGTCTCGTCGTAGGTGACCACCACGTGCGGACGGAACTCCCGGATCAGGGCGACCAGCGGCCCCGCGGCCGCCGCCACGGGCTGGGCGGCGAAGCAGCCCGCCGGAAGCGGTTCGCCCGGTCCCGGCATACCGGAGTCCACGAAGCCGAGGAACTGCTGGCGCACGCCCAGGATGCTCCGGGCGGCCGCCATCTCCTCGCTCCGGATCCGGGCGAGGTCCGCCCGGACCTCGGGGCGGTCCATGGCCGGGTTGAGCACCGAGCCGCGCTCACCACCGGTACAGGTGGCGACCAGGACGTCCACCCCCTCGGCCGCGTACCGGGCGAGGGTGGCCGCACCCTTGCTGGACTCGTCGTCGGGGTGGGCATGGACGCTGAGCAGGCGGAGTCCGCCGGGGTGCCGGGTGACCATGGTGCCTCCTTACGTCGTGGGTGAGCTGATGGCCAGGCGGGACCACCTGGAAGAAAGTTAGGACGGACACAGCAATGAGGTCAAGCCTATTTATTAGGCTCGACCCATCGAACTGCGCTACGCTGCCACCATGACGGAATCCGTGACGGAAACCGGGGCCACCCCGACCCTGCGCGAGCTCAACAAGCGCCGCACCCGCGAGGCGATCTCGCACGCCGCGACCAGGCTCTTCATCGAGCAGGGCTTCGACCGCACCACCATCGCCGAGGTCGCGACGGCCGCCGGGGTCGCCAAGATGACCGTCACCAACCACTTCCCGCGCAAGGAGGACCTCCTCCTCGACCTGCACGAGGAGATCGTCGGCCGGCTCGCCCGGTCGGTCGCCGAGCGCGCGCCCGGCGAGTCCGCCCTCGCCGCGCTGCGCCGCGACTGCCTGGCCGGCCTCGACCGGCACGACCCGCGGCTCGGCTTCTCCGGCCCGGCGTTCGCCCGCACCGTCGCCGACAGCCCCGTCCTGGTCGCCCGGCTGCGCGAGCTGCACGAGCAGAGCGAGACCGCTCTGGCCAGGGCCCTGGCCGAGGCCGCCCGCCCCACGACGGCAACCGGCACTCCGCCCGACACATCGCCCGACATACCGGTCAGCACACCGGCCGACCCCCCGGTCGACTTCGAGAGCCGGGTGGCCGCCGGGCTGCTCGCCGCCGTCGACCGCACGGTGTTCACCGAGGTGTTCCGCCGGCTGCTGGCCGGCGAGGAGGCCGCCGCCATCACGGCGGCGGTGCGCCCCTCGGCCGTCCGGGCCTTCGACCGACTGGAGGGCTCCCTGGGCACCTTCGCCGTCCGACCGGGCTCCTGACCTGCGGCGCGAGACGCCCACCCATGGACAGCCCTTGACGAAAGGTTGACCTGCTCACGGCAGAAGGTTGACGCCCGCCGCCCCTATCGTCGGCCCATGCCCTCACAGCCCATCAGGCCCACCGCCCTGCCGGTCCTGCCCTACCGCAAGCCCACCCGTGGCCGGGACTACTGGGTCCTGGACAACGTCCTCCCCGACCCGGACGCCGTCCGCGAACGCTGCCTGGCCCGCGGTGACTGGACCGAGGGCTACCCGTACCGCCCCGAGACCTGGCCCGGTCTGCGCACCATGCCCGGCCTGGAGCCCGACGAACTGGCCCGCGTGGAGGCCCTGGTCCGCAAGGCCACCGGCGCCTCCCGGCTCTGGGTCCAGAGCGCCCCGGGCGGCGGCACGCTCAACCACAACTGCGTCCAGGTCGTCGGCGCCGGGGAGTCGGAGTCCCGCCCGCACACCGACTCCCGCGCGCTCTGCCGCTACGCCGCCGTGCTCTACCTCAGCCCGGGCGCGCCGAAGGACGCCGGCACCAGCTTCTACCGCCAGCAGTTCCCCGGCGGACGCCTCGGCGGGAACCTGGTCAACGCGCCGCACCACAACCTGGTCGAGGCGCTCGGCACCCGCCACGTGCCCGCCGACCACTTCACCGAGGACGTCCGCGTCCCCAACCGCTACAACCAACTGCTCCTGTACCACGCCAACCTCATCCACAGCGCGACCACCTACTACGGCACCGAGCTGCCGGAGCGTCGGATGACGGCCGTCTTCTTCTGGATGGCCTGACGAACCACCACCACGTCACGCCGCCGAACGCGGCCCCGGGGCAATCGAACCTGCACGGCCACGGGCTCTTCGCCCCCTGCGGCCGGCATCCCGGCGATCACGCCCCCGCGACGGCTCCGCCACGGACCCCGACTGCCCCCTTGACCCGACCCCGCCCGCGCCCCCGAGAGTGGCAGGGGCGGACCGCACCACGGCGGCCGCAGCGGAGAGGGGACCACCCGTGAACGCACCCTGCCTCATCCTCGACATCGGCGGCGTCCTGGAGCACACGCCGAGGACCGGCTGGCCGGAGCGTTGGGAGCTCCTGTTGGAACTGCCGCCGAACGCGATCGACGAGCGGCTGCGGGACGTCTGGAAGGCCGGTGCGATCGGCGCCATCACCGAGCCGGAGGTGCGCGAACAGGTGGCCGCCCGGCTGCGCCTCGGCCCGGCCCAGGTCGAGGCCTTCATGGCCGACCTCTGGGAGGAGTACCTGGGCACGCCGAACGAGGAGCTCATCGCCCACGTGCGCGGACTGCGCGGGCGGGCCCGGCTCGGCATCCTCAGCAACAACTTCGTCGGCGCCCGCGAACGCGAGGTCCCGCTCTACCGGTTCGACGAGCTGGTGGAGCACATCGTCTACTCGCACGAGATCGGGACCGGCAAGCCCGACCCGCGCGCGTACGAGATCACCTGCGCCGCCCTGGGCGTCAGCCCGGTCGACTGCCTCTTCATCGACGACCACGCGCCCAACGTCGAAGCCGCCCGGGCGGTGGGCATGCAGGCCCATCTGTTCGAGGACAACGCACCCGCCATCGCCCGCATCGCCCGTCACCTCGGCGACGCCCCCTGACGGAGTGAGCGCTCACTCCGCACCTGGAGGGCCTGACGGACACCCCGGACACCCCGCCCGCGCGGCCCGCACCGGTTGGCGACCGCCTCGCCCGGGGACGCTGGCCGCATGGACCAGGACGCCGTACCGCCGACCGAGACGATCCGCCCCGGCTGGGCCGGGATCGACCACCTGCCGACCACCGACCTGCTCCGCCTGATCAACGCCGAGGACCACACCGTCCCCGCCGCGGTGGCCGGAGAGTTGGGGCGGATCGCCGCCGTGGTGGACGCCGCGGCGAGGCGGATGGCGGCCGGTGGGCGGCTGGTCTACGCCGGGGCGGGGTCCGCCGGGCGGCTCGGGGTGCTGGACGCCGCCGAGTGCCCGCCGACCTTCGGCACCGATCCGGGCCTGGTGGTGGGCCTGATCGCAGGGGGCAGGGCCGCCGTGACCGAGGCCGTCGAGGGCGCCGAGGACCGCCCCGAGCTGGCGGCGGCCGACCTGGCCGCCCTCCGGCTCACCCCGGCCGACACGGTGGTGGGCGTCTCCGCCTCCGGCCGCACGCCGTACGCGGTGGCGGCCGTCAGGACCGCGCGGACAGCCGGGGCGCTGACGGTCGGGCTGGCCTGCAACCGGGGTTCGGCGCTGGTGGCGGCGGCCGAGCTGGGCATCGAGGTGGAGGTCGGCCCGGAGGTGCTGGCAGGATCGACCCGGCTGAAGGCGGGCACGGCGCAGAAGCTGGTGCTCAACATGCTGTCGACGGCCGTCATGATCCGGCTCGGCCGGACGTACGGCAATCTGATGGTCGACCTCCGGGCCACCAACACCAAGCTCCGCGCACGGGCCCACCGGATCGTCGCGGAGGCCACCGGCGCCGACGAGGCGGCGGTCCGCCGCGCACTCGCCGCCACCGGGGGCCGGGCCAAGGATGCGATCCTGGTCCTGCTCGCGGACGTGGACGCGCCGACCGCCGCCCGGCGGCTCGCCGCCTCCGGCGGGCGCCTGCGCGAGGCACTGCACGCGCACCGCCGCTAGGGTCTGTCCGGCCGGTCATGGCCGGTCACGCGAGCCCATCCGTCCCGAAGGCCTCGCGCGCGATCTCGGCCCGGAAGCCCTCGATCAGGACGCGCAGCCCGTACTCGAAGTCGGCGTCGTGGTCGGTCATGCGCAGCACGTCGGCCGCCTCGCGCAGCAGCGGGAGGTCGCGCAGGGCCTCGTCCGGGAAGGGTGGCCGGGCGCGGTCGGCGGCGTCCTGTCGCCAGGCCTGCTCCTCGGTGACCCAGCCCATGATGTAGCGGTCGATGGTGAGCAGCAGCCGCAGCGCGGTTCGGGGCCGCAGGCCGGCCTGCCGGAGGGCGTCCAACTGGGCTTCGACGGCGGGCAGTTCGTCCTCGGTGGGCAGCGTTCCGGCGTGCACCCGGGCGCCGTCGCGGTAGGCGAGCAGGGCGTGGCGCTTGGCGCGGGCGTCGGCGGCGAGCCAGTCCGGCCAGTGCTCCGGATCCGGGCTGCGGTCGACCGGGAGGGCCTCGGCGAGCATCGCCTCGGCCATCAGGTCGAGCAGTTCCCGCTTGTTCTTGAAGTGCCAGTACAACGCGGGTGACTGGACGCCGAGTTCGCGGGCGAGCCGCCGGGTGGTCAGGCCGTCGATGCCCTCCTCGTCGAGTACGCGCAGCGCGGTGCGCACCACCTCGTCGCGTTGCAGTGCCACCGCCGACCACCTCTCCGCTATTCGCCTGCCCACTCCACCTTATCGCCGCTAAGTTCCGAGCTGGAATTTATCAGCGATAAGGAGAGCCGTCGTGATCGACGGCCCGAAGGGACCACCACCCCATGACCTCCGGAACGGACCGTCCCAGGTCCCGACTGCTGCCGAACACCGCGCCCTGGCGGTCCTCCCGCGACTTCCGCCTCACCTGGACGGCCGGCACCGTCACCCTGCTCGGCTCCGTCCTCACCATGACGGCGATCCCGCTCCAGATCGCCGACCTCACCGCTTCACCGCTGGCCGTGGGCGCGGTCGGCGCCGTCGAACTCCTGCCGACCATCGTGTTCGGCCTCTACGGAGGCGTCCTCGCCGACCGTGCCGACCGCCGCACCGTCGCCCTGGTCACCGAACTCGCACTCGCCGCACTGAGCGCCCTGCTGCTCGCCAACGCGCTGCTCGGCACGCCCGCGCTCTGGCCGCTGTACGCGGCCGCCGGACTGGCAGCGGCACTGCAGGGCCTTCAGCAGCCCTCGGCGGAGGCGATGATCCCCCGGCTGGTGCCACCCGACCAGCTGATGGCGGCGGGCAACCTGCTCTCGCTGCGCTGGAGCATCGCTGGCCTGGCCGGCCCGGCCACCGCCGGGCTGCTGATCGCCACGGCCGGCGTCCCGGCCGCCTACCTGGTCGACCTCGGCACCTTCCTGGTCTCGATCGCCCTGCTCACCCGGGTCCGGCCCGTCCCCTCGCAGCGGGACGCCGAGGCACCGCGACTACGGGAGTTCGTCGACGGCGCCCGGTACGCGACCCGCCGCCCCGACCTGCTGGGCACCTACCTGGCGGATCTCGCGGCCACGGTCTGCGCCCTGCCGACCGCGCTGTTCCCCTTCCTCGCCCAGGAGTTGGACGCGGCGTGGGCGCTCGGCCTGCTCTACTCGGCCGCTGCCGCGGGCGGCCTGCTCGCGGCCGCCACCGGCGGCTGGACCGAGCGGGTGCACCGGCACGGCCGGCTGGTGCTGCTCTGCGCCGCCCTCGTCGGCGCGGCGACGGCCGCGGCCTCGATCGCCCCCGGCCTGTGGGCCGTCCTGCTCTGCCTGCTCGTCGCGGGCGGCGCCAACCAGATCGGCGACACCTTCCGCAGCGCGATCTGGAACCAGTCCATTCCGGACGAACTTCGGGGCCGCGCCGCCGGCCTGGAGATGCTGATCGGCTCCGCCGGGCCCGCCCTCGGGAACCTGCGGGCCGGCGGCCTCGCCGCCCGGCAGGGCATCCGCGTCGCGCTGCGCACCGGTGGCCTGCTCTGCCTGGCCGGCACCGCCGCCCTGTCGGCCGCGCTTCCGGCGCTCTGGCGCTACGACCAGCGCGACCAGCCAAACCACCTCGACCAGCCGGCCCAGCCGGCCCAGCCCGACCACCCCGACCACCCCGACCGACACCACCAGCCCGCCCGGCCCGACCAACAGTCCACGCCATGACCACCCACCCCGACAGCGGCGGACCGAGGCGCTGCCCCTCAGTCCCGGGCGGGCACCGTGGCGTGCCGGGCGATCAACGCGCCGAGCCGGCCCGGGTCGCCGGTGCCGCGCTTGGGCAGCAGGGTCAGCACGTGCGTCTGCTCGTCCCCGCCCAGCAGGACGAAGAGTTCGGGCGTCTCCAGGTAGTACGGAAGCTCCCGCCAGGCGAGTTCGGTGCTGGACACCGCGTTGGTGACGGTCACCCCGGCCTCGCCGAGGACGATCCGGAACTCGCCCTTGTCCGCCGCCATCCGCCGCACCTGACGCAGTTGCAGCCAGGGCAGTCCGACCACCAGCAGCAGCGCGGCCGCGAGCATCACCAGCGCCGGTGGGCCCACCGTCCGATCGGCGACCGAGAGCACTACCGCGCCGGCCCCGGTGCAGGAGGCGGTCAGGTACCTCGACCGCCGGGACCGTCGACCCGCCGCCGTACCCCGGGCCCGGGCCGCGAACGCCGCCCGGAAGTCCGCGGTCGTCGGCGTGTAGCAGACCTCGACCGACTCCTCCACCCGCTTGCCACCGTCCACCCGCAACCCCTCCGAACCCCTCCACCCGACGCATCTGCCGCCGGATGCTAGCAAAAGCCGTGTGCACCCGATCCATCGCCCTCTCCCCCTCCTCCCGGTGACGCGATTCCGCCGCTTCCGGGCGGGCCTCGTTGACCTCCCGCCGCACCCGACGGTTGGCTCACCACGAGCCGGCCGCCGGGGAGTTCGACGCGGACCGGCCGTACCCAGGGGAGGGACCAGATGACCCGCACACGTTCCGCACCACGCCTGCTGCGCGCGGCCGGCGCGCTGGCGGCGGCCGCGCTGGCCGCCGTCACGGTGGCGACGCCCGCCCAGGCGGACGCGCCTCGCGGCCGCACCGAACGGGTGTCCGTCGGGCTCGGCCAGAGGCAGCCCGACGGCGCCTCGAACGCCGCCGGTCTGAGCGCCGACGGCCGCTTCGCCGTCTTCACCTCGAAGGCCGCCGACCTGGTGCCCGGCGACACCAACGGCACGTCGGACGTCTTCGTCCGGGACCTGTGGACCGGCCGGACCGAACGGGTCAACACCGGCGCGAACGGCGCCCAGGCGGCCGACGACTCCTTCGACGCCACGATCAGCGGCGACGGCCGCTACGTGGCGTTCAGCTCCTACGCCACCAACCTCGCCCCCGGCGGGAACCTCGGCTTCGAGGACGTCTACGTCCACGACCGCTGGACGGGGACCACCGAGCTGGTGTCCACCGGCCACGACCCGGCCAAGCCGCAGACCGGCCGGCAGTCCGGCCACCCGTCGATCAGCTGGGACGGCCGGTACGTCGCCTACCAGTCCAACCGCTCCGACCTGGCCCCCGGCACGGTCACCTGGACGGGCGGCAACATCTACGTCACCGACCGCTCGACGAGCGGGACCCGCCTGGTCAGCGTCGGCGCGGACGGAACCGAGGCGAACGCCTCCTCCGCCGAGCCGGTGATCAGCGGGGACGGCGGCTCGGTCGGCTTCATCTCGAAGGCCACCAACATCATCAGCCAGGACAAGCCCGGCGCCCTCGCCGCGAAGGCCGCCGCCGAGTTCGACGGCGTCTCCGACGAGGAGTTCGTCCGCGACTCCTTCCGGCACGACGACCAGCCGACGATCCTCAAGCCCCGCTTCTACCCGCTCTACGTCCGCGACCTCCGCGACGAGCAGAGCGTCCTGGTGAGCACCGACGGGGCGGGCGGCTACCGCGGGGCGGCCTCCCCGGCGCTCAGCCGGGACGGCCGCTACGCCGTCTACTCGGCGCTGCTCCAGGACGGCAACGGCCCCCGGGGGCACCACTTCGAGGTGTACGTCCGCGACCTGGAGGAGGGCACCGAGACCCTGGTCAGCGCCGGGCTCCCGGGGACGAAGACCTCCGGCGACTCCTACCACGCGCAGATCACCGCCGACGCCCGCTGGGTCTACTTCGACTCCGACGCGGCGAACCTGGTGCCAGGGGACACCAACAACGCCGGGGACGTCTTCCGGCGCGACCTGCGGACCGGCCGCACCGAGCGGGTCAGCGTGGCGACGGACGGCTCGCAGACCGCCGGCGCCTCGGAGCGGCCGTTCATCGACGCCCTCGGCACCACGGTGCTGTTCACCTCCGAGGACGGCACGCTCGTCCCGGGCGACACCAACCAGGCCCCTGATGTCTTCCTCCGCCGGCTGCCGCTGCTCTGACCCGAAACCGACCGGGCCCGGCCCCGCTCACCGCACCGGCAGCAGATACCCCACACCGCAATGGGTTGCGCGGAGGTGCGGCAGGGCTGCCGGTCCCGCCCGCCCCTCAGCACGTGAGCGCCCGCCCGCCCCTCAGCACGTGAGCGCCCGCACGCCCTTCAGAGCGTGAGCGCCCGCGCCGACGCCCGGATCGGCGCCGGGAGTTCGGTGCCGCCGCGCAGATGGCGGTCCACCGCCGCGGCCGCCGCCCGCCCCTCGGCGATCGCCCACACGATCAGTGACTGCCCGCGCCCGGCGTCCCCGGCGACGAAGACGCCCGGCGCGCCGGTGGCGAAGTCGTCGTCCCGGGCCAGGGCGCCGTCCGGGCCGGTGGTGAGGCCGAGTTGGGCGATCAGCCCCTGGTCCGGCTCCGGGCCGCTGAAGCCCAGCGCGAGCAGCACCAGCTCCGCCGGGACGCTCCGCTCGGTGCCGGTCCGGGGGCTGCGGTCGCCCGGTTCGGCCTCGGCGAAGCGGACGGCGGCCAGCCGGCCGTCCGGTCCGGCCTCGAAGCCGACCGTGGTCGCCGCGAACACCCGGGGACCGGCCGCCGCGGCCCCCGACTCCTCGTGCGAGGTGGTCTCCCGGTACACCTTCGGGTGGACGGGCCAGGGCTGCCCCGGCGCCCGGCGGACCGGCGGGCACGGGTTGATGTCGAGCTGGGTGACGGCGGCCGCGCCCTGGCGCAGCGCCGTCCCCAGGCAGTCGGCCGCGGTGTCCCCGCCGCCGACGATCACCACGTGCCGACCCTCGGCGGACACCGGCGGGGCCGCGCGGTCGCCCTCGTCGACCCGGTTCGCCCAGGTCAGGTAGTCGATCGCCTGGTGCACGCCGGGCAGGGCGCACCCCGGCACCGCCAGCTCCCGGCAGGCGGTCGCGCCGACCGCCACCACCAGCGCGTCGCACCCGGCCCGCAGGTCCCCGGCCGCGATGTCCCGGCCGACGAGCACCCCGGTGTGGAAGGCCGTGCCCTCGGCCCGCATCTGGTCGAGCCGCCGGTCCAGCCGGTGCTTCTCCAGCCGGAACGGCGGGATCCCGTAGCGCAGCAGCCCGCCGAGGCGGTCGGCCCGCTCGTACACCGTGGTGGCGTACCCGGCCCGGGTCAGCTGTTGCGCGGCGGCCAGGCCGGCCGGGCCCGAGCCGACCACGGCCACCCGCCACCCGGCGCCCCGCTCGGGCGGCTGCGGCAGGTCCCAGCCTTCTTCCCAGGCCCGGTCGGTGATCGCCAGCTCGACGTTCTTGATCGTCACCGCGGCGCCGTCGATCGCCAGCACGCACGCGCTCTCGCAGGGCGCCGGGCAGAGCCGTCCGGTGAACTCGGGGAAGTTGTTGGTCGCCAGCAGCCGGGCGGCGGCGGCCCGCCAGTCCGCGTCCGCCACCAGCTGGTTCCACTCCGGCACCAGGTTTCCCAGCGGGCAGGCGTGGTGGCAGAACGGCAGCCCGCAGTCCATGCACCGGCCCGCCTGCCCGCCCACCACCGGCAGCGGCGCCCGCGGCCGGTACACCTCGCGTGAGTCCCCCAGCCGCTGCTGTGCGTCCCGCCGCTCGCGCTCGGCGCGCGGGGTGGTGAGGAAGGCCATCCGGTCTGCCATCGCGGCCTCCGGCGGGGTGTGCCGACAAGGACCCGGTGGCACCCCCGGCCGACACGCCACCGTACGGCCACCGTACGCCCCTCCCCGGCGCGGCGAAAGCCGTCCCCGTCCGCACGGCTCCCGTCCGCACGGCTCCCACCGACACGGCTCCCATCGGCGCGCCCGCCGCCCGCCACCCGCCGCCCGCCGGGCCCGGACCCGCCGGACGCCGCCGTGGGCACGCCGGGGAGAATCGGGGCCATGACCCACACCGTGCTGATCGCCGAGGACGACCGGGCCATCCGCGACTCCCTCGCCCGCGCCCTCCAACTGGAGGGCTACCGGGTGAGCACCGCCGCGGACGGCGCGCAGACCCTGGCCGCCCTCACGGAGCAGCGCCCGGACCTGCTGGTGCTGGACGTGATGATGCCCGGCCCGGACGGCCTGGAGGTCTGCCGCCGCCTGCGCGCCGACGGCGACCGCACTCCGGTCCTGATGCTCACCGCCCGGGTGGAGGTCCCGGACCGGATCGCCGGGCTCGACGCCGGAGCCGACGACTACCTGGTCAAGCCCTTCGACGTGGACGAGCTGTTCGCCCGCCTGCGCGCCCTGCTGCGCCGCAACCCGCCCGAGCCCGCCGGGGGCGTCCTCGCCGTGGCCGACCTGCGGGTCGAGCCGCACGCCCGGCGGGCCTGGCGGGCCGGGCGGGAGCTGGAACTGTCCCGCACCGAGTTCGACCTGCTGGAGCTGCTGACCCGGCACGCGGGCTCGGTGCTCGACCAGGCGACGGTGTACGAACAGATCTGGGGCTACGACTTCGGCCCCGGCTCGAAGAACCTCGCGGTGTTCATCGGCTACCTGCGCCGCAAGCTGGACCTGCCCGGCCTGACGCCGCTGATCCACACCGTCCGCGGCGTCGGCTACACGCTGCGCGAGTCGTGACCGGTCGGAGCCGGTCGCGGCCGCGGCCGCTGTGGCCGCGCCGGGGGCTGCGCACCACGGTCTCGCTCGCCTTCGCCGCGATGGCCGCCCTGGTCGCGGTGCTGATCGGCGCGCTCGGCTACCACTCCGCCGCCCGGCTGATCCGGGACGACGAGGGCGCCGACTTCACCGCGGCCGTCCAGGCGGTGCACCAGCAGGTCGGCCGGGAGATGCTGTTCCCCGGCGACTTCAACGGCACGGACGGCCTGAGCGAGGAACTGCTGCGCCCGATCCGGGTCACCTCGCAGTCCCTCGGCCCCGACGGCGAGGTGCTGCCCGCCACCGCCCGGATCGACCTCCGGCCGACCCCGGAGGACCGCTCCCTCGCCCGCTCCGACGACCCCGGCCGGACCTCGACCGGGCTGCGGCGCGTGCGCGGCGACACCTACCGGGTGGCCGTGGTCTCGCTCGGCGGCGGCCGCGGCGCGGTCCAGATCGCTCAGCAACTGGGCCCCACCGAGCACCTGTTGGCGACGCTGCGGATCCGTACCGGAGTGTCGGTAGCGGCGGTCGCGGTGCTCGCGGGCGGGGCCGGCTGGCTGCTCGCCCGGCGGATCACCGGCCGGCTGGTCCGGCTCACCGACGCGGCCGAACTGGTCGCCGCCAGCGGGCGGTTGGACGTCCCGGTGGCGGCCGCCGGGACGGACGAGGTCGGCCGACTCGGCCGGGCCTTCGACCGGATGCTGGGCCGGCTCGCCACGGCCAAGGAGAACCAGCGCCGGCTCGTCCAGGACGCCGGGCACGAGCTGCGCACCCCGCTGACCAGCCTGCGCACCAACCTCTCGGTCCTGCCCAGCCTGGACCGCCTACCGCCCGCCGAACAGGCCGCGCTGATGGCCGATCTGGCCGAGGAGGCAAGGGAGTTGACGCTGCTGGTGGAGGAGCTGGTGGCGCTCGCCGCGGACCGGAAGGCCGACGAGGAGCCGACCGAACTGGTGCTGGCCGAGCTGGTGCGCGAGGCCGCCGCGCAGGCCAGGCGGCGCAGCGGCCGGGAGATCATCGTGGACGCCGACGACACGGTGGTCACCGCCCGCCCGGACGCGCTGGCCCGGGCGGTGGGGAACCTGCTGGACAACGCCGCCAAGTTCGACCCGGCCGGGACGGCCCCGATCGAGGTGGTGGTGCGCGGCCGCCGGGTCGAGGTGCGCGACGGCGGGCCGGGCATCGACGAGGCCGACCTCTCCCGGGTCTTCGACCGCTTCTACCGGGCCACCGCCGCGCGCAGCCTGCCCGGTTCGGGGCTGGGCCTGGCCATCGTGCACGAGGTGGCCGGCTCGCACGGCGGCGAGGCCTTCGCCGCCAACCGGGACGGCGGCGGCGCGGTGATCGGCTTCACCCTCGGTCCGTAGGGCGTGTCCTCGACCTCCCGTCCGCGTGGCGGCTCCGGGGCACGCGCAACGCCGCCGGGCCCCGGCGGCGTCACGTCGGCCGCCGTGGGACCGCCCGTCAGACCGCCGCGAGCAGCCCGTGCCCGAGCCAGTCGGCGTTGTCCTTCACGCCCGGCAGGACGAAGAAGTACCCGCCGCCGGTCGGCGAGATGTAGTCGACCAGCGGCTCGTCGATGAGCCGGGTCTGGGTGGCCTCGAACTGCCGCACCACGTCCTGCTGGTAGCAGCAGAACACCAGGCCCATGTCCAGGTTGCCGGCCTGGTCGACGCCCCGGTCGTAGTTGAAGCCGCGGCGCAGGATGCGCGAGGTGTCGGTGTCGGCGGTGCGCGGGTTGGCGAGCCGGATGTGCGCCTTGAGCGGGATCGCCTTGCCCTCCGGGTCCTTGCCGTAGTCCGGCGCGTCGGTCTCCTGGCGGCCGTCCAGCGGCGCGCCGGTGTCGCGGCGGCGGCCGAACATCTTCTCCTGCTCGGCGAGGGTGACGCGGTCCCAGAACTCGATCAGCATCCGGATGATCCGGATCACCTGGTAGCTGCCGCCGGTCGCCCAAGCGGGCTCGCCCATGCCGTCGGTGACCCAGATCAGCCGGTCCATCTCGCGGGCAGAGGTGGTGTCGGGGTTGACTATGCCGTCCTTGAAGCCGAGCAGGTTGCGCTGGGCGCCGTCCGGGCGGGACTCGTTCTGGAAGCCGTCGATCCGCCAGAGGATCTGCATCGCGCCGCGGGTGTGCCGGGTGATGTCGCGCAGCGCGTGCAGCACGGTGTCCTGCCGGTCGGCGCAGATCTGCAGCGAGAGGTCGCCGTGGAGTTCGGCGGCCTGCAGGTTGTCGTTGGGGAAGGTCTTCATCGGGGCCAGCTTGGTCGGCTTGGCCTTGGCCAGCCCGTACCGGTCGTCGAACAGCGAGGCGCCGACGCCGACCGTGACGGTCAGGTTGTCGGTGGGCACGGCGGGGCCGAGGATGCCGCTGTCGGCGGGCGGCGCGCCGACGCCGAGGTCGGGCGGGGTGCCGCCGGCGGTGAGGAAGCGGATGCGCTCGGTCAGGGTCTTGAGGAGGTCCTCCAGGCCCTTGCGGTCCTGGGCTATCACCTGGCAGGACACGAAGGCGGCGTAGCCGGGGGCCGGGGTGGTGACGCCGGCCTGGTGGTCGCCGTGGAACGGGACGACTCCGCTCTTCGCCTGGCGGCTGTCCCCGGCGGAGGCCGGGTCGGCGGCCAGGGCGAAGGACCCGCCCGCCATGACGGCGGCTCCGGCGCCGGCGCCGAGCGCGGCCCGGACGAAGCTGCGGCGGGCCGGGCCGGCCGGGCAGCCGCCCTCGGCGGGCACGGCGGGCGCGGCGGGCGCGGCGGCGTGCGGGAACGGGCAGGAGCCTCCGGTGGCAGCGGTGTGGTCGGTCATCAGGCGGCCTTCCGGATCTCGAGCAGGGCGGGGATGGGGGCGAGGTCTTCGAGCAGCTGGCCGGTGGCGCCGTTGAGCTGGCGGCGGGTCTCGGCGGGGAGCTGCTCCAGCGCGGTCCAGCCCTCGGGCTTGTGGGCGGCGGCGACCAGGTCGCCGACCCGGTTCATCCCGGCGTTGACGCGGGTGAGCAGTTGCGGGTCGCGCTCGTCGAGCAGCGGCTGCAGGACGGTCAGCAGTTCCCGGGTGCCGGCCAGGTTGGCCTGGGTGGTGGCCAGGTTGGTGCCGCTGCCCTGGTCGGTGTCGCCGGTGAGCTCGAACTGGAGGGTGTTCTCCAGGATCTCGTGGGCGCGCAGCGGGAGGTCACCGGGGTCGAAGTCCTGGCCGGGGAAGTCCTGCCCGAGCTTGGCGACGTCGGCGGCCAGCTGGTCGGCGACGGGCGTCAGGTCGGCGGCGGACTCGCCGTGCCAGAGGCCGTACTCCAGGCGCAGGAAGCCGGTGAAGTCCTTGTCCTGGGCCTTGTCGGCGAGCCCGTCGGGCCGGCCGTCGATCTTGCCGTCGAGGTCGGCGAAGGTGCCGTAGGCGGCGCCGAGCGAGGCGTACTGGAGGTGCGCGGTGAGCCAGTCGGCCTTGGCGGTGGCGAGGTCGCCGCCGTGGACGTCGGCCTGGAGCTTCCGGGTCTGCGTCAGCAGGGTCGCGAGGCCCTTGTCGACGTAGTCCTTGTAGGTGTCGAGCGGGCCCTTGAGGTCCTCCTCGGCGACCGGCTTGACGGCCTTGACCTCGCCGCCGCCGGTGACGTGCACGGCGGCCGAGGTGACGGACTTGCCGCCGGTGGGCACGCAGCGCCAGGCGTAGTCGCCGGAGCCGATGGTCGCGGTCAGCGCCCGGGTGGTGCCGGGGGCCAGGCCCTCGATCTCGCCGTAGACGGCGCCGCTGGCCGGGTTGACCAGGTAGACCTCGGAGACCTTGTCCCCGGTGTTGTGCATCTGGAAGACCTGCTGGCCGGGCAGCGGGGTGCTGAAGCCCTTGCCGCACTCCTGCTCGGAGACGGACACGGTGGCGGAGCTGCCCTGCTTGCCGTCGCTGACCGCGATCACGGCCCCGGCGACCACCACCGGCACCGCGACCAGCGCGGTCGGCACGGCCCAGCGCGGACGTCCGGACCGCACCGGCCCGGTGGCCCCGGCCTGCTCGCCCTGCTCCGCCTTCCCGGCGGCCGAGGCGGCCGAGGCGGCCGAGGCGGCTGGAGCGGCCTTGCCGCCGCGGACGCCCTCGACGAACAGCGTCATCACGATGCACAGGTAGGCGAGGTAGCCGACGACCTGCAGGACCGTCATGGTGACGGTCAGGTTGAGGGTGCCCTGGACCAGCGTGGCGTACCAGGAGGAGGCGTCCAGGTGGCCGCTCAGGTCGAAGGCGTACGAGCTGCCGCCGCCGACCAGCCCGGACTCCTGCAAGTCGCGCAGGCCGTAGCCGAGCACGCCCGCCGCGACCACGATCAGGCCGACGCCGGTGATGGTGAAGAACCGGGTGAGGTTCATCTTCAGCGCCCGCCGGTACAGGCCCCAGCAGAGGCCGGCCGAGAGCACCAGGCCGACGGCCGCGCCGAGCAGCGGCCCGGTGGACTCCCCGGCGGTGCGCACGTTGGTCCACAGGAAGAGCGAGGTCTCCAGGCCCTCTCGGCCGACGGCGAGGAAGCTGGTGAGCACCAGCGCACCGGCCCCCATCGCCAGCGAGGCCTGGACCTTCTCCTTCAGTTCGGCGGAGAGGGTGCGCGCCGAGCGGCGCATCCAGAACACCATCGCGGTGACGAAGCCGACCGCGATCAGGCTCAGCACCCCGCCGAACGCCTCCTGGGCGTGGCCGGAGAGGTTGGCGGCGGTGAAGGTGAGCACCGCGCCGAAGCTGAGGCTGAGCGCGATCGCCGCCGCGACACCGGTCCACACCTGCGGCAACCGGGCCTTCTGCCCGAAGCGGACGAGCGTGGCGACCAGGATCGACACGATCAGTCCGGCTTCCAGACCCTCGCGCAGCCCGATCAGAAAGCTGGGAAACGCCTCATCCCACATGCAGCGGGCTCCTCCCCCGGTCACCCCGGGTCGTACCTGAACTCGGCGGCCCGCCGCGGGTGGCGGCGGCGCGGCACAGCCGAACGCCCCGGACACGGGGGTCCAGGGCGCTTCGACTTAGCTTAGGCAAACCTTAGAGCCGCCGTGGTCAACAGGACCCCCCGTTCAGGTAAGGGTTCGGTATGAGGGCTGCCGAGCCGGCCCGGCTCAGCCCCACCACTGCTCCGGTACCGCCTCCGGCTCCGCCGGCACCGCCACCGGTTCGGCGGCGGGCGTCACCAGCAGCCCGCCGTCGCCCGTCTCGGCGACCAGGTAGCCGTACTCGCGCAGCACGACGGCGGCCGCGCCGCTGACCGCCTCGCGAGCCCCCCGCGAGGGCGGTTCGTCCGGCCCCTCCCCCGGCGACCAGCCGACCGCCACCCCCGGCGGGCGACGGCCGATCCGCAGCAGGGACGGGCCCGACCCGGCGTCGATCCCGGCGCGGGCGAGGGCCGCGGTGACGTCCTCGAAGAGTTCACGGTGATCCACCATTGGCGCAGCGTAGGCCCGGGGTCGCGCGACCTCCGGACGCGGCGCGCGCCGAAACGGTTCAGCGGCACCCGGGCGCAGCACCGTCACCCGTCCGGGCGGCCGATCGGACGTCAGGACCCCCCGTCCGGCCCGACACGAGCGGCCGGACGGGCCGATGGACGTGCACAGTCGGCCCCCTGCCGACAGCATGACAGAGTAAGCGCTCCATCACCCTGAGCAACGGGCCAGTGGTTCATCCGCTCCGCGTGCCGGTCCAGCCGGCGGGCCCGTATCGAGAGGTCCCATGATCACAACACTTCGCCGGTCGGCGTTTCCGCCGGCGGGCCTCCAGCCCGGCACGCCGAGAACGCCGGGGAGCCCGTCGTGAGAACCGACCAGCAGTCGCAGCCGGGACCGGCGACCAGCACGCGCGCCGACCCCGCGAACAAGGCCGAGGCCCTGGCCGACTGGACCGACGGCCGACTCGGCATCTACTCCCTGGCCAAGGCCAATCTGCGCAAGATCTTCCCGGACCACTGGTCCTTCATGCTGGGCGAGATCGCGCTCTACACCTTCGTCATCATCATCATCACCGGCGTCTGGCTGACCCTCTTCTTCAAGCCGAGCATGGGCGAGGTCATCTACGACGGCTCGTACGTCCCGCTCAAGGGCATCCAGATGTCGGAGGCCTACGCCTCGACCATCGACATCAGCTTCGAGGTGCGCGGCGGCCTGCTGATGCGCCAGGTCCACCACTGGGCGGCGATCGTGTTCGTCGCCGCGATGCTGACGCACATGATGCGCGTCTTCTTCACCGGCGCGTTCCGCAAGCCCCGCGAGATCAACTGGGTCTTCGGCGCGATGCTGCTGTTCCTCGGCATGTTCGACGGATTCATGGGCTACTCGCTGCCGGACGACCTGCTCTCCGGCACCGGCATCCGCTTCATGGAGGGCGCCGTCCTGGCCGTGCCGATCGTCGGCTCGTACCTGCAGTTCTTCATGTTCGGCGGCGAGTTCCCCGGCCACGACATCGTGCCGCGGCTGTTCACCGTGCACGTCCTGCTGATCCCCGGCGTCATGGTGGGCCTGCTCGCGGCGCACCTGATCCTGGTCTTCTACCACAAGCACACCCACTTCGCCGGGCCCGGCCGGACCAACGACAACGTGGTCGGCATGCCGCTGATGCCGGTCTACATGGCCAAGGCCGGCGGCTTCTTCTTCCTGGTCTTCGGCGTGGTCGCGTTCATGTCGGCGATCGCCACCGTCAACCCGATCTGGGCCTACGGCCCCTACCGGCCCGACCAGGTGTCCACCGACGCCCAGCCGGACTGGTACATGGGCTTCTCCGAGGGCCTGGTGCGCGTGATGCCCGGCTGGGAGATCAGCGTCTGGGGCGGCCACACCCTGAACCTCGGGGTGTTCGTCCCGCTGGTGGTCTTCCCGACCGTGCTGCTGGCCATCTGGTGCTACCCGTTCCTGGAGGCCTGGGTCACCGGGGACCGCAGTGAGCACCACATCGCCGACCGGCCGCGCAACGCGCCGGTGCGAACGGCCTTCGGAGCGGCCTGGATCAGCCTCTACCTGATCCTGCTGGCCGGCGGCGGCAACGACCTGCTCGCCACCCACTTCCACCTGTCGATCAACGCGATCACCTACGCGGTGCGCACCGGCTTCTTCGTCGTTCCGGTGGTCGTCTTCGTGATCACCAAGCGGTGGTGCCTGGGCCTGCAACGGCGCGACAAGGAGAAGGTGCTGCACGGCCGGGAGACCGGCGTCATCAACCGGCTCCAGCACGGCGAGTTCGTCGAGGTGCACGCCCCGCTCCCGCCGGGCCGGCTGTACGCCCTCACCGCGCACGAGCAGCCGCAGCCGGTGGACCTGCCGCCGGAGGTGGACGAGAACGGGGTGGTCCGCAAGGCCGGGCTGTTCGCCCGGACCAGGGCCAAGCTGTCCCGCGGCTTCTACGGCGAGGGCAGCCAGATCGCCAAGCCCACCGCCGAGGAACACCGGGAGATCAGCAGCGGCCACGGCCACCACTGATCCCCGCGGACACCCCGAGGGCCCGCTGCGCCGTCACCGGCGCGGCGGGCCCTCGGGCATGCCCGGGCGGATCGGGCCCGGCTCAGCCCCGCAGGGCCGCCGGGACGACGGCGAACAGCGCCGCCGCCAGGGTGACGGAGAGGCAGAGCGCGGCCCAGCGGGTGCAGATCCGGCGGCACTCGCCGCGGTAGCGGGCGGCCAGCCGGCGGCAGCGCTCGACGGCGCGGTCGACGACCTCCTCGGCGTAGCGCAGCCGGTCGGCGGCGTAGGCCTGCTCCAGGCTCTCCCGCTCCGCGGCGGGCAGCCACGCGAACTGCCCGGCGAAGGCCCGGGCGTCCCGTTCGGCCGCCGCCACC
This sequence comes from Kitasatospora sp. NPDC086801, assembly GCF_044745805.1. Lineage (NCBI taxonomy): Bacteria > Bacillati > Actinomycetota > Actinomycetes > Kitasatosporales > Streptomycetaceae > Kitasatospora > Kitasatospora sp. NPDC086801. Next base: position 4,957 of record NZ_JBIVAX010000055.1, on the reverse strand, counting down.
TCGGCCTCCCAGGCGAGATAGCCCTCCAGCCGGGCGATCTCCGCCCGGGCGTTCACCCGGCCGCCCCCGGCGGGCCTGCCCTGCCGCGGGGTCCGCGCTCCCGGCGGACGCTGTCTGCCACCCATGACCGCTCCTCATGTCCTGTCGAGGTGTGCTGGCGGGACGCCCTGACGAACCGTCCCGCCGAACCGGCGCGCGGGAGATCGCTCCGCGACCAGGCCACTACTATCAGTGACCAACCGGGCGCGCGGGGCGACTCGCCGAGCCTCCGCGCGACTCCTCGCAACCCCGCCGGGGCGGATCCGCCCGGGGTGTCGGATCCGAAAAAGTTGCGTGCCACGCAGTCTTGCGCGGCGCGCAGACTTCCGGGGAGGGTGGTTTCCATGACGAAGAGTCAGACCGGTCTGCGGGAACGGAAGAAGGCCGCGACCCGGGAGGCGCTGAGCTGGGCCGCACTGCGCCTGGCGGTGGAACGGGGCCTGGGGAACGTCCGGGTGGAGGACATCGCGGCCGCGGCCGGGGTGTCGCCGCGCACCTACAACAACTACTTCTCCAGCAAGGCCGAGGCCATCGTCTCCCGGCACTGCGACCGCATCCGGCTCGTCGGCGAGGCACTGCGGGAGCGACCCGTGACCGAACCGCTCTGGGAGGCGCTCACCCGGGCCGCCCTCGCGCCCTTCGACGGCGCGGCGGAGCAACCGGACCCGCAGTGGACCACCTCGGTGCGACTGCTGCTGCGCGAGCCGGCCCTCCAGGCCGAGCTGGCCCGCGCCGGCGCGGACGCCGAGACCGGGCTCACCGCGGCCGTGGCCGCCCGGACCGGAGCCGACCCCGGCGGCCTCCACCCCAGGCTGGTCGCCGCCGGTGTCCTGGCCGCGCTCAAGGCGGCCAGCGACGTGTGGCTGCGCGCCGACCCGCCGGTGCCGCTGCAACCGCTCCTGGCGGAGGCGCTGCGGCAGCTGGCGGCCGGCCTCCCCGACCCGTCGTCTTCGTGAACTCACCGCCGCACAGGGGGATTGACCATGACCAACGATGTCATCATCGCCGGCGCCGGCCCGAACGGGCTGATGCTGGCCTGCGAACTGGCGCTGGCCGGAGTCCGGCCGGTGGTGCTGGACCGGCTGGCCGAACGCTCGTCGGAGCAGAAGGCGAACGGGCTGGTCGGCCAGGTGATCCGACTGCTGGACCACCGCGGCCTGTACGAGCGGCTCGGCGGCCCGGGCGCCCCGGCTCCGGTGCCCCGCTTCGTGTTCGGCGCGTTCCCGTTGGACCTCCGGGAACTCGACGGCAACCCGCTGTACGCCCTGCCGGTGCCGCAGCACCGGATCGAGGAGGCCCTGGCGGAGCGGGCCCGCGAACTCGGCGTCACCGTGCACCACGGCCGCGAGGTCACCGGCCTGACCCAGGACGAGGCGGGGGTGACCGTCGAGGTCCACGGACCGGACGGGCCGGAGCGGTTGCGCGCCCGCTACCTGGTCGGTGCCGACGGCGGCCGCAGCACCGTCCGCAAGCTGGCCGGGATCGGCTTCCCCGGGGTCACCTCGCCCGACCCGGTCGCGCGCATCGCCCACGTGCTCCCGCCCGAGGGGGTGCAGGTGCTCGACACCGGCGAGGTGCTGCTGCCCGGCTGCCCGACGCCGTTCCGCCCGTTCACCCACACCCGCACCGCGCACGGCGTGTTCGTGCTCGTCCCGATGGGCCCGGAACTCGTCATGATGGCCACCCTGGAGTGGGACGGCCCGCCCGTCGACGAGACCGCGCCGCCCACCCTGGACGAACTGCGCGCCAGCGTCCGCCGGGTGACCGGCGCCGACCTGGCGCTCGCCCCGGCCAGCACGCCCGGCGCGCACACCCCGCGCCGCCAGGTCGGGCACAACACCCGGCTCGCCGAGCGCTACCGCGAGGGCCGGGTGCTGCTGGTCGGGGACGCCGCGCACGTGCACGCCGCCACCGGCGGCCCGGGCCTCAACCTCGGTCTCCAGGACGCCGCGAACCTCGGCTGGAAGCTGGCCGGCGACGTCCAGGGCTGGGCCCCGCCCGGCCTGCTGGACAGCTACCACCGCGAGCGGTACCCGGTCGGCGAGCGGGTCTTCATGCACTCGCAGGCCCAGATGGCCCTGATGTCCCCGGGCTCGGCCGTCACCGCCCTGCGCGCCCTGTTCGGCGAGTTGCTCGCCCACCGGGACAACCTCGGGCGGATCGCCGCGCTCATGGCGGGCAGCGACGTCCGGTACGACACCGACTGCTCGCACCCGCTCGCCGGCGGCTTCGCACCGGACCTCCCGCTGACCACCACCGCCGGCCCCACCCGGCTCGCCGAAGTGGCCCGCGGCGGCCGCGCCCTGCTGCTCGACCTCGCGGAGGGCTCGCCCCCGCTCGCCGACCTCGCGGCCGGTTGGAAGGGCCGGGTGGAGGTGCTCACGGCGGGCTGGGACGTGCTGACGGCCGACTGCCCGCAGCCGCCCGCCGGCGCGCTGCTGGTCCGCCCGGACGGCTACGTCGCCTGGGCCGCCGCACCCGGCGAGGAGGATCCGGACGGGCTGCTGCGAGCGCTGCACACCTGGTTCGGCGAACCGGACTCCGCCCGCTTCTGAGCACCCGCACCCGGACGCCCCCCGGCCCCGGTCGGGGCGGCCGGGGCCGGGGGGAGAGAATGGACCGCATGTCCCGACGTCGCCCCGCGCCCCGCGCCGCCGCCTCCACGCCCCGGCTGCTGCCCTCCTCCCCCTGCCCCTGCGGCCTGCCCGCCGCCTACGGCGACTGCTGCGGGCGGCTGCACCGCGGCCAGACGGCGGCCACCACCGCCGAGTCCCTGATGCGCTCGCGGTACAGCGCCTTCGCCGCCCAGGACGAGGCGTACCTGCTGCGCACCTGGCACCCGGACACCCGGCCCGACGAGGTGGACTTCGACCCGGCGCTGCGCTGGACCGGTCTGGAGGTGGTGGCCACCACCGAGGGCGGCGCCTTCCACGCGGAGGGCACGGTCGCCTTCCGGGCGCACTGGACCGAGGGCCGTGAGCAGGGCGTGCTCACCGAGCACAGCCGGTTCGTCCGGCACGAGGGCGCCTGGGTGTACCTCGACGCCCTCTCGCTCGGCTGAGCTCCGGGGCCCCCGCGGGGGTGCTCCTACAGGTAGTCGTCCAGGCGGCCGAGGGCGAAGCCCTGCGCGGTGACGTCGTTCACGACCTTGCGGAGCAGGTCCGGCATCGAACCCTTCCAGAGGTCGGTGCCCCGGAAGTGGGTGAGGATGATGTCGCCCGGGTGGAGCTTCCGGTCCTCGTAGCGCCACTCCATGTGGTCCGGGAAGGCCTCCTCGTTCCACAGCGGCACCGCCTGGACCCCGCAGGACGCCGCCGCGCGCAGCGTGTCGTCGTTGTACTCGCCGTACGGGGGCCGGAACAGCCGGGGGCGGACGCCGATCTGCTTCTCCAACTGGTCCTGCTGGCGGCAGATCTCGTCGCGCTGGGCCTCGTAGTCGAGGACCTTCAGGTTGCGGTGGTTGATGGTGTGGTTGTTGATCTCCACGCCCTGGGCGTGCAGGTCGCGGAAGTAGCCGTAGTTCTCCCGGACCAGGTAGTCGGAGACGTAGGTGCTGAGCGGGATGCCGAGTTCGTCGGCCATCCGGGAGAACTCCGGGTCCTTCTCGGCGCCGTCGTCGACGGTCAGGAAGACCACCTTCTCGTCGGTCGGCACCCGGTAGACCACCGGTGGCCGCCCGTCCTTGACCTTCACGCCCTGCGACTCGGCCAGCACCGACCTGGTCGCCGGGCGCGGCGGCGCCTTCAGCGGCGGGCTCTCCAGGCCCCAGCGGTGCGCGGTCTCCAGGGCCGCCCGGGTGGCCGACTCCTGGCGGGCCACCGCCTCGGTGCCGGTCTCCTCCTCCGTGCGGGCCAGGCCCGGCAGCACCGCCGGCGCCTCGGGCGGGCGGCCGGCCCCGTGTTCGACCACGGGCACGGCACCCGCCGCCGGCGGGACGACCGCCGGCCGCGCGGGGTTTGCGGGCCCAGCACAGCCGGCGGCGACGGCGGAGAGGCAGACGGTGGCCAGCAGGCCGGTCCGCACACCCGCCCGCACACCGGCGCCGCGCCCCTGACTTCCCCTCAAACCAGCATTAATACGATGATTTGATGATCTGTTCATAAGCGCACTGCTCCCCCGCAGCGCACCCCCGCCAATCCCCTCATCACCCGAACGGGGCAACGGCGCGCCGGGCGCCTTGCCCTTCCTTTGCCGAACCGGCCACATCCGGTACCGGGTCGGCGGCGCCGGGCGCCCGCACGAAACCCCGATTGCCATCCGAAACCCGATTGCCATCCGACCGCGCGACCACCGATCATGCGCGCATGACCGACATCGCGCCCCGCACCGCCCACCTCTGGTCCGTCACCACGGCGGACGTCACCGCACCCGAGGCCCTGGCCCTGCTGCGCGAGTACTACTACGACGTGGCCAACCGCTACTACCGCCTGCACCTCGGCCGCGAGGGCACCCCCGAGGAACTGGAGTCAGGGCTGGCCGGCTCCCCCAGCGACGACCTCACCGAACCGGACGGCCTCTTCCTGCTCGGCCACTACGACGGCACGGCCCAGTCCTGCGCCGGGCTGCGCCGGCGCGACGCCGACACCGTCGAGCTGACCCGGGTGTTCGTCCGCCCCGGCCTGCGCGGCACCGGCGGCGGCGCCCGGCTGCTCGCCGCCGTCGACGAGGCCGCCCGCTCGCTCGGCGCCCGGCGGATCGTCCTCGACACCCGCCTCGACCTGGTCGAGGCCCGCGCGCTCTACACCCGCCACGGCTACCGCGAGATCCCCGCCCACAGCAGCGGCCCGTACGCCCAGATCTGGTACGGCAAGGAGCTCGGCGGCTAGGTTCTGTCCGCGCGATCATGAGCGGAGCCAGATGGCCAGTGCGGCGACCGTGACTGTGCCGAGAAAGACGTACACGCGTTTGTCGTACCTGG
>NZ_JBIVAX010000054.1:0-47794 GCF_044745805.1 Kitasatospora sp. NPDC086801 | reverse complement strand
CTCCTCGGCACCGTCCACAACCTCAGCAAAATCCTCGCCGGCACCGCAAAATCGCGCTCTTGACTCCCGGACGGGCGAAGTCGTGCGACAGCCTCGGGGCCTTCGTATGCAGGTTCCGGAACCCGCGCCGGACGCGGGCGGGGGTGAGCTTGTTCGGTTCCGCCGGCCGCTCCCAGGGGTGGCGGAGGTCGGCGACGAGCGGGCGGGCGAGGCGGAGCTGGGTGTGGGCGACGATGACCAGCCAGGTCCACCGGTCGGCCGCCGCGGAGTCGCGTAGGCGGGGCCGGGTCCAGCCGAGGGTCTGCTTGAGCAGGCGGAACGTGTGCTCCAGGTCGAAGCGGCGGAGGAACGCCTGCCAGCAGCGGTCCACGTCGGCCGGGTCGGCGCCGGTGCTCGACCACCAGAGCCAGACCGGCCGGTTCACCCCGCCGCTGGGCAGCTTCTCGACGGCCAGCCGGATCACCGTGCCCTCGATGACCGGCAGCGGCCCGTCGTGCTCCAGCCAGGCCGCCCGTTTCGTGAGACGTGGGTGGAGCCGGTCCCAGGCCCGGGCGGTGGCGGTGCCGTAGCGGCGGGTCGCGGTGGTGGTGACCGCCTGCTCGGTGCCCCAGGTGGCGGGGTCGCCGAAGACGAACGGCGAGACGTCCACCGCCAGCACCAGGCGGCCGCCCGCGGCGCGCGGCAGCGGCAGGCCGGCCAGCTCCGACCGTAGCCGGTCGACGTCCATGCGGCCCTTGTTCAGCGCGCCGTAGAGGGCGCCGTGGCCGCGCCGGTGCTCAGGCGCGAGCGCCAGGTCCACCAGGGTCTTCACCGGCCCGTCGGTGCACAGCACCGCGTCGGTCAGCTCGAACAGCGCGTCTCGCCGCCCGGTCAGGCAGTCGTAGAAGACCCCCCGGAAGCGTGACAGTTCCGCGAACGGCTCGCCCTGAACACTCTGTTCCACCACAATCACCAGCACGGCCTTCGCATCAAGTCCTGTAACCCTTAGTCGAGTTCAGGATCACGCGAAGGCCGTACCCACGTCCCGGAGACACCCGAACGAGTGATCACCGGGCCCGCTCGTTCGAGGCCGGATGTTAAACGACAAGGTCAGTGCCTGTTTGCAAGCTTCCGGGCAGCGTTTGGCCAGGTCAGGAATCGAACAAGGCTCACTGGGCTGCGGTCGGGTTGCTCAGGTGGTCACGCCTGGCCCGCTGCCGGGGCAGTTCGGCGTGGCGCACCGCGTCGGAGGCTAGGGCGATGACCGCGCCCAGGCTGGCGAAGATGCCGCAGCCGACGAATACCGGGGCGGCGCCCCAGGTCCCGATGGCGGCACCGACCAGCGGGTAGCTGAGGGGGGCTATACCGACCATGGTGAGCATGACGACGGAGGTGACCCGGCCGAGATAGGCCGGGTCCGCCGCGGTCTGTATGAGGGCGTTGTTCAGGCTGCCGAAGACGCCCGCACACAGTCCGATGACCGCAGCCAGCACTGCGGCGAGCCACAGGGTGGGCACCAGCGCGATGGTGGCCGCGCCCGCGCAGCCCACGAGCAGTGTCCCGGTCATCATCAGGCCGGCACGGGGCAGCCATCCTGCGATGGCAAGCAGTGAGGCGCTGGCCGCAGCTCCCGCACTGAAGCTGCTGGCGATCCAGCCGTAGCCGGAAGGGCCCCAGCCGCGTTCGGCGTTGAGGAGCACCATGCCGACGTTGAGGGTGCCGATGAGCCCGAGTTCGCAGACGGCGCCGGCGACGACGAGCGGGCCGATGAGGCGGTGGCGGCGGATGTAGCGCAGGCCGTCGAGCAGGTCCTGCCGCGCGGTGCTGGGCTCCGGTCGCTCGGCGTCGCTCGCTCCGAGGGGCCGTATCCGTATCGTCAGCAGGAGCGGCAGGGACAGCGCGATGAGCAGTCCGGCGACGGTGAAGGCGGCTGCGGGTCCGCCGAGTCCCATGGCCAGGCCGCCGATCGGCGGGCCCGCGATCTGGCCGAGGCGGGTCGACAGCGAGCGCATACCGGTGACCCGGGCCAGCTGGTCAGGGGTGGTGATCCGGGATGGGAGGGCGCCGACAGCGGGTACGAACAGCGCGTCCACGGCGCCGAAGACGAGCGCCACCGTGACCAGGATCCACAGGGCCGGCGCTGTCAGTGCGATGCCGGCGGCCACCGCCAGGATGAGGATGCAGCGCAGTATGTCACTGCCGAGGATCACCCGGCGGGGGTCGAACCGGTCGGCCACCACGCCCCCGCCGAGCATGAGTAACGCTCGCGGTAGCGCTCCGGCGGCCATGACGAGGCCGACTTCGGCGGGACCGGCCACCTTCTGGGCGGACCAGCCCAGGGCGACGAAGTACACGCTGTCGCCGACGAGGGAGACCGTGTAGGCGGTGAGCCAGCGCAGCACGTTGGCGTCGCGGTGCGCCGGTGTGGTGGCGCGTTCGGGCAGGACTGTGTGCGGGGCGGCCATGGCGGGGCTCCAGTAAGTCGGGATTCGGCTGAGTCAGGGCCGGAAGGGAAAGCCGTAGACGTGCACGGACACGTGCTCGCGGTCCTCGGTGTCGCCGGCCGCCTTGGCCGCCTTGCCGCGCTCCCGCCAGCGTCGGGCGAGCGCCTCAAGCTCGTCGCTCATCTCGGCGAGCTCGGCCGGGGTGAGGTCGAGCAGCCACTCGGAGGTGAAGGACGCGTCGCTCCACGCCTTCCCCCAGGCGGACTTCTGGTCGAGATACGTGCGGTACTGGGCGACGCGGGTGTCGAACATCCCTCGGGTCACTGCGCCGACTGCGGCGGCGCCCTCGGGCGTGTCCGCGAAGTCCGAGTCGCGGAAGCCCCAGCCCTCTTCGGATGGGACCTTCCACCACCGCTCGCGGCCGTCGGTGCTCTGGTCGCTCGCCTGGGTCACGAAGCCGTGCTCGGCCAGCTTGCGCAAGTGGTAGCTGACCAGCGAGGGCGCTTCGTCGACATGCTCGGCGAGCTGAGAGGCGGTCGCGGTGCCCGCGGCGTACAGCAGCCGGTACAGCTGCATCCGCAGCGGGTTCATGAACGCCCTCAACCGTGACAGGTCGGTGATCTGCTCAGGCTCGTGCTTCGGTCGCATGCACTCACCGTAGGTATGAAGCGAAGACTTCGCAATAGTCGCTTCAGAGTTGGATGGCCGAGCAGCCCGGCTCCGTGCGCAGGAGGCTGGAGGCAGCCAGCCCAGCTCGACTTGACTGCCGCTGACGAGGTCAGCGCCGACTGTCTCCAGGGGCAAGCAGGCTGGTGGCCTCGGCGATCGCCTCCGCCGAGGGGGGGAAGTAGCGCCGTACGTTCTCGGGCTTCTTGTGCCGTGACCTGGCCATCAGCATCGGCAGGCTGGCTCCGGCCTCGCTCAGACACGTCCGGCCGTCGATGCCCCGTCAGTACGGATGTCCCTCAATCCCCAATCCGCTGACTGGCCGGTGGCGGACGTGGGAAGGTGGGTCCGGGACGGCGGTTCGGACCGGTCTCGATGGAGGTCCCCGCGGTGACCTCCGGTTCAGTCAGTCCCGCTGGGCTTCGCGGGATGCCGGCTGTCCCGACCGGCGGGAGGTCCGGCGGGTGATGCGCCTGGTCATGATGGTGATCGCGGCCCAGGTGATCAGCGACTCGGAGTGCTGGACGAGGCGTTCGTAGTCGCGGGCGTGTCGGCGGGCGTTCATGATCCACGCTATCGACCTCTCGACCACCCAGCGGCGGGGCAGGATGACGAAGCCCTTCGCGTCCTTGGGGCGGCTGACGGTCTTGACCGTGAGGTTCAGGTACTTCTTCGCCCAGGTCACGAGCTTTCCGGCATAGCCGGAGTCGGCCCAGACGATGGTGATCTCCGGGTGCATCAGCCGCAGCCGGAACAGCACTTCCTTCGCCGCGTCACGGTCCGTCATGTCGGCCGGGGTGACCATGACGAACAGCGGCAGGCCCTTGGTGTCCACGACCAGGTGTCTCTTCCTGCCATTGATCTTCTTCGCGCCGTCGTAGCCGCGGCTGGCCTTGCCGACCGTGTCGGCGGCCTTCACGGACTGGGAGTCGATGACGGTGGCCACCGCCCCGGGCGAGCGTCCCGTGTCGCACCGGACGCGCTTGCGGAGTTGGTCACGGATCTGGCCGACCACGCCGGCTGCCGCCCAGCGCGCCATGAACCCCCAGACCGTGCGCCAGGGCGGGAAGTCCTTCGGCAGCGCGCGCCACTTGCATCCCGTGTCAACGACGTAGCGGATCGCGTCCACGATCTCCCGGCGCGGGTGCTTCTCCGGCTGGCCGCCGACCGTGGTCTCGCAGGCCGGGGGCGGCAGCAGCGGCTCGATCAGCGCCCATTCGTCGTCCCAAGTGTCGGACGGATAGCAGCGGCGCCGGGCCACGTTCTCCTCCCTCCGGGCAGTGCTGCGGGTCCAGCCGCCGGAGCAGCCGGACCCGCAGCGGTCAGGCGTCGATGTAGTCGGCGATGACGTCGAGCGTGGACTCGACGGAGCTGAGCTGGGTGTTCAGGTGCCTGATCCACCGGCCCTTGGGCTGCAGGGCGGCGTGCGGGGCGACGACGCCGGTGATGAACCGGCGGATCTCGGTGAGCTTCTCGCGGATCACCGCGACCTCGTACGCCTGGAGCTCGGCGGGGTCGGAGCAGAACTTGTAGCCGTCTGCCCGGCTCCAGATCAGGGGCGGCCACTCGCGTTCGGCGATGATGTCCCGCAGGCAGGCCAGGCCAGCCCTCACTTGGCTCCCGCTCAGCTCGCTGGACCTGACCAGTTGGTCGAAGGTCAGCCCGGCCGGCCTCGCCTCGAAGAGGACGAAGCGGACGGTGTCGGCGTGCCGCTCGGCGGCGGGAGACCTGCGCTGGGAAGCGCGGGGCACGGCCTACTCACCTTGCAGGAGGCGGGCCAGCTCGCCGTCAACGTCGACCTTCCCGGTGTCGACCGCCGTCTCGATCCAGTCAAGCGTCGCCCGCACCCGGGCAACGTTCTCGTGGACGATGATCCGCTCGTCCTCGCCGAGCTCGCGATCGCGCAGGCTCGGGACCATCCGGCCCGCGGCGGCGACGAACGCGTGGCAGGCGGTGACCAGGTCCAGGAACTCCGCCGTCCGGTCGAGCCTGCGGATCGTCGGCGCGACGGGGCTGTTCTCCTCGAAGTGCTCGCGGGCCTGGCGGCCGCGCTCGACCTGGGCGTGGTTGACTTGGTGGCGGGCGGTGTCGTCGGCCATCGCCCGGGCCGCGACGTCCGGGCGCCGCAGCAGCCCGGTGGTCACCTCGGCGGCGACGTGGTCGTCGCGGGTCAGCTCCTCGACCACTTTCACCTTCTCCGCTGGGGCGACCCGGGCAACGACCGCCGGGCGCCGCAGGAAGTCCGGGGCGACCGCCGCCGCGACCTCGTCGTCGCGGGTCAGCTCCTCCACCACCCGGACCTTGTCCTCAGGCTTGACCTGCGCGACCACCGCAGGACGCCGCAGCAGGTCACCAGTCACCGTCGCCGCGACACGCTCGTCCTGGACGAGCGTGTGGACCGCGCTGACCTTCTCCTGCGGGGTGACCGGCTTCTGGACCTGCCGGCCTACCCGCCGGTTCGCCTCGTCCGGGGTCCACCGCGCCTTGCCCGGCGGCGGCGTGAGGATCGCGGCGAACCGTTCCTCGTCATCGGGTATGGCCGCCAGGACCCGGTGGACGGTGTGGGACACCCCGGCCACCCGCCGCTCCTTCGGCCACTTCGACGACGTCCAGCGCGCGTTCCTCACCGACGAGTAGGTCAGGCCGATGTCTTCGGCCAGGCGGAAAAGCGAGTCCTTCACCGTGAACAGCTCGTCGGCCTTCTCCTGGCCGCCGTACTCACGCATCGGTTCGACCTCCAGCGCGTAGTCGCCGATCGTGAACTGCGCGCGGCTGGTCGTCTCGATCAGCTTCCGCAGCTCCGCGACGATCTCCGCGTACCGCTCGAAGCTGACACTGCCGACCTTGTCGTCCTTCTCGATCTCCTCGGGCATGGCTCACACCGCCAACTCACGGGCCGGGTGCGGCACTTGACCACGACGGGACGCGGCCCGCTTTCCGCGCAGCAGAGTCAACCCACCGGTGAGCTGATCACAACAATCAGCCTTCAGGTGATCGGAATTGACCGATTCCGACCGGCGAAGCCGTTCGCGTTGCGGTCACTGTGACCGTTCGCCGAACGATTTGGTCCGGACCCTCCAGGCCCTCATCACGCACCTCCGCGAGCAGTAGACCGCGTTCGAACGCCGGTCCACCCCGGCCACCCACCGCTCGCCGCACTCCGGGCACTCCACCCGGCCGGCACCGCTGAGTTCGGCCGCCACTCGCTTTCGCAGCCGGCGGTCCACCCGCCACTGCCTGGCACGACGCACCGTGGAGCAGTAGACGGCATCGGGCCGCGCGTCCGGCCTCAACCGGCCCCCGCAGCCCCTGCACTCCCGCTCTCCGGCCTGCCCGATGCCCTTCGACACCAGGTCAGATTAGGGCTCCAGGCTACTCAGAAACCGGGATACGAACCAGCCACTCACCGGGGCGGGCGCCCCAACTGCGTAGCCGGTTGGCGAGCCGGTTGACCCGGCGGTCCTCCGGGCCGAGCGCGACGTAGAACAGCGACTCGTCCACCTCGTCGTCGTCTCCGCCCCAGCGCACGACTCCCTGGCACTCGGCGAGGATGTCCCGCAGCACCACTTCCTGGTAGGCGAAGAGCCCGCCCTTCGCCGAGGCGCCGGGGCGGATGCGCACCGCCGTGCCGGAGGCGAGGTTCGACTCCGGCAGCGCCCCGCGGAGGCTGCCGATCTCCTGCCAGCCGAGCAGGTCACCGCTCGGGAGTTCCTCCACCTCGTAGTGGAAGCGCCGGATCAGGTGGACGAGGACCTCCTCCACGTCGCCGATCCGGATGTCCACCGAGAGCCCGGTACCGGCCACCTGGCGGGTCCAGACGGTGGAGACGTGGTTCGCCTCCTTCTCGATCGTCCAGCCGTTGGCGCTGGTCGGGAGCTTCCTCTCCGGGATCCCGGTCGCGTTCGGCGAGGTGGCCGGAGCGGCCGAGGTGGTCGGAGTGGCCGAGGCGGCCCCCGGGAGCAGTGCGGCCGTCGCTGCGGCCGTACCGATGGCGGCGGCGCCCTTGACCGCGGTCCGCCGCGTGATGCCGATCTGCACGTCTTCCATCCCTTTTCCTCCTACAGAACGATGATGAGCACGAACGTGGGCACCAGGGTCAGCAGGACGCTCGTCAGCCAGTACACCGCGCGGACACCGGCCGGGGCCGTGCGGCGCCGGACGGCCCTGTTGGCGAGGCACCACAGGATCGTGGAGCCAGCTACCAGCGGTCCGGGCAGCATCAGCCACGGCAGCATGCCGTCGTTCTCCGTCGGCTCGCGACTGGTCCAGCCGAGCGCGGCGAGCGGCCAGTTGGTGGCGAAGTGGTAGAACAGCCACACCGGTACGACGCCGGGCACCCCCAGCAGGAGGTTCACGAGGACGGCGGTGGGTGAGTAGCTCCGGGTGCGCGGAGTCTCCACGTCCGTACGGGTGCTCATTTGGTGCGGGACAGCAGGTTGTAGCTCTCCAGCACGTTGTACAGGCCGATCAGCTCGCGGCCGTACTGCTGCGCGTCCTCGCCGAGGCCGTTGTACCGGGCCAGCAGGGCCTGGGTGTCGGCCTGGCCGGTGGTCAGGTTCGGTCGCGCGATCTTGAGCTGGTGGGAGTTGTAGACCGTCAGATAAGCGACCGACCGGATGTTGTAGGCGGGGTCCTGGAGCTTGTCCCAGACCTCCCGCAGGTTGGGTTCGGCCAGCAGGGACCCGTTGATCAGGCCCTCCTTGACGCAGTGATTGCGGGCGGCGATGGCGACCCGGGCGAAGATCTGGCCCCAGCCGGTGCTGCAGTCCTCCATGACGCCGTTGCGGACGGCGGCGTCGGCGAGCGGGTCGAGCGGGTTCAGCTTGCGCAGTTCCCACAGGACGGGGGCCTGGATCAGGGCCTTGCGCAGCTTCAACTCGCGGGCCAGCGCGGTGAACAGCCAGTCCGCACCGAGCACCAGGTCGAAGGCCTTGGTGGTGGAGACGCCGCCCAGGGTGGCCCAGTCCTTGTCGGTCCAGCCGTCGCCACCGGTCTCCGGGACACCGATCGAGGTGAGGTGGCCCTGCACGTCGCGGAGCATGGAGTCGCGGTAGGCGGTCTTGTCCAGGTCGACGTCGAGCCCGGCGACGGTGCCGACGCCCGGGTCGAAGTCGCCCTGGCCGGTGTCCCGGCCGGAGGCGATGTTGGTGTCGATCTCGATGGCGCCCGCGCCCGAGCCGACGGTGAGGGTGGCGATCTGGTCGAACGCCCAGTTGCTCGGCATCGGGTAGCCGAGGTTGCCGGAGAAGCCGCTCGACATGTCGGAGACGAAGCTCGTCTCCGCGAAGCCCGCGTCCGCGACCCGCTGGCAGACGTTGCGCGGCCCGTAGATGCCCACCCGGTAGGGGGAGTTCTCGCTGATCGTGTGGTGGATGCCCCGGAAGTGCGGGATGACGAAGCCGGTGACCTCGCCGTCCATGGCGTCGTAGTCGACGGCGAAGTAGATGGTCGTGCCGGGCTTGAATCCGTGGAAACGCGCCCACTCGATCGCGCGGAAGGCGTCGTTGTTGCCTTGGGGGTAGCTGAAGTAGTCCGCCGACCGGCTCCAGGTCTGGAAGATCGGGAAGCAGCGCAGCCCGTACTGCTTGATGGTGGCCAGCTCGCCTGGTTGGATCTGCTTCTCCGGCAGGCTGGTGGTCGAGGGGTTGGAGAGGTACCGGCCGATGTACTGGTAGCCGGCGTCCTTGAGCGCCTGCGCGCGGGCCGGAGTGATCTTCGTGACGCCGTCGCAGGCCGTGCCCCGGCGGGTCTGGTCGCCGTAGGAGACCAGCAGCGAGGCCCAGGTCTGGAAGTCGCCCGCACCGGTGACCGGCAGCTTCATGAAGGACTGGAACGCCTCGACACCGCTCTTCACCGTGGCGGTGAAGTCGCCGAGGGGGACGTCCCGCCTGTTGAGGATCATCGCCGCCGTGAACAGCGTCGGCCAGGTGCCCGTGGCGCCGGGCGAGACCGTGTGGGTCCTCAGCCCCGCCTGGGTGCCGGGGCCGAAGGCGCCGTTCGCGGTGCCGTCGGCCATGCCCAGCTCGTACTGGATCGCGAGCAGCATGGACTTCGCGACGTCCCGGGAGTGGTACCCGTCGCAGGGGATGACGAAGAAGTCCCTGCGGTTGACGTACCGGCCGTTCAGCCATCGCTGGATGGCCCGGATGCCGTCCGCACCGCCGCTGACGGTGACGTACGCGTCCATGGTGAGCAGGCCCTTGACCACCTTCGGTTCGAGGGAACTGCCCGGGAACACCGAGTCCAGGCCCATGTGGGACTTGAGCCTGGTGACTGCGGCCTTGACCCGGGCGTTGTACTGCCCGTCGATCTCGCCGCCGTCGTAGCCCTTGCAGTACAGGGCGGACTGGATGATCCGGCAGAAGTTCGCGGACGGGACGGTCGAGTCGTCAATCTTCGGGTGCTTGGCCTGGAGGGTCGAGAGGGTGGTCGGGCCGAAGGAGTTCGAGAGTGCGGTGATGCCCATCTCGTACTGGAGCGCGCGGGTCAGCGCGTACATCGTCGGCCAGCCGGTCCGGCCGTCCTCCTCCAGCCTGGATATGCCGAGTGTGGCCCCGTTGCCGTAGGTCGTGTTGATGAACTTCTGAGCCAGACGAACCATCTCGTCAGCCATGAACTGTCTCCTGCTTTCCGGTGGAGCGCCGTTACCCCTCCGCCGGCACGGGCGGATGCCGCCGGGCGGCCGGGGGTGAGAAGAGCGGTACCCGCCGTCGTGGCAGTCCTGCGGAACGAGGATGGCGGTGGTGCCCCCTGGTGACGGCCGCGGTCTCCCCGCCGCGGTGCGGCCACGAACTTTACCAGGGCTTTTAGGTCTATTGACATGCCATTGACTCGTTCGGTCCGGTGGCGGTGGCGGGTTGATCGGGTGGGTGCTGAACGGCGACGCCGGGCAGGGGGGTATCCCGGCCGACTGAAGGGTTGTCATCGGGAGAGAGCGCTGGGGGGGGGGGGGGGGGGGGGGCGCGGGGGGGGGGGGGGGGGGGGGGGGGGGGGGGGGGGGGGGGGGGGGGGGGGGGGGGGGGGGGGGGGGGGGCGGGGGGGGGGGGGGGGTTTTTGGGGTGGGTGTGTAACGGGGCCCCGGGGGGGGGGGGTTACCCGGCCCCCTTTTGGGTTTTAATGGGGTGTTTGGGGGGGGCGCCCCCCCCCCCCCCCCCCCCGCAATCGGTGCTTCCTCGCGCTGGTCATCGGCTCCTCAGATGGAACCGGTCTCGCGGCCAGGCTCGCCAGGCCGCTCGCGGAACGCTTCGGGCGGCGGCATCCAGCGGCACGTGGGCGGGTAGGCGCGTGGACTCGTGGACGGCGGCGGCGGGCTCTCGCCCGATGGCGGTGGTCGCCTCGGTGAGGGGTGCGGGTGTCAGGCTGCTGCCCGGCCGACGTCCCGGGAGAGTTCGAGGCCGAGGACGCGGTCCACGCGCACGAAGGTCTCGAACCTGGCGCCGGCCGGCTCGGTGCCGGCGGCAGTGTGCTCCAGCACGTCCAGAGCGGTGCTGGTGTCCAGGTCGTCGCCGAAGGCGGCACGGGCGCGGCGCACGGGGTCGGTGAGTGAGGGGAGGGAGGGTTCCTCGGACCACTGGGCGACCAGTTGCCGCCAGCGGTCGAGCGCCCGCTGGGCGTCGGTGAGCAGGGGGTCGGCGAGGTCCACCGACGCCCGATAGGGGTGGCGCAGTAGTGCGAGCCGGACGGCGAGCGGTTCCGCGGTGAGGGCGTCGAGGAAGCCCAGCGGCGTCTCGGCGGTCCCGGGGACCGGCGGTCGGGCGGGGGCGACGGTGAGCACGGTCCCGGCGGACCGGTCGGTGTCCGTGCCGGATGCCAGGATGCGCAGGTCGGCGGAGCCGTCGTCCTCGGTGCTGTCGGGCGGGCGGACGCCCAGCCGGTAGGCCTCGCGGGCGGGTGCCTCGGCCAGGGGAGCGGGCAGGGGAGCGGGCAGGTCGGGGAGCACCCACGTGAGGCTGACCTGGAGGTCTCCGCCGAACTCGCCGACGCGCCGCAGCACGTCGGCGACGAGCAGGGCGCGCAGGTCCGAGAGGTCGAACGGGCGCGCCGGGTGTCCGGCGTGGACGGTGACGCGCAGCAGGCCGCGGTGGGCCGGGTGGATGTCGCAGCTTCGGCCGGTACGGCTATCGGTGAGACGCAAGAAGTCCTCCCGGGACGGGTCGCGCTCAGCGGGCACGAGGGCGGCTGCCCGTGTCGGACGGAGGTCTGTTGTCCTCCCCAGTGTCACCCGGTGTCCGCCCCAGTGTCACCCGGGCCGGGCGCGGTGGTCGTGCGGGGGCCGCTCAGGTGGTCGGCGAACGCACGAAGGACCTCACCGCTCCGGCGTCCGTCGCCCCGGCCTCGCCCGGCTGCATCGAGGCCTGCTCTCCTCGGGGCCGGTCCACGGGTGGCGTGCTGCCGGTTCACGTGGCCTGGGCCTCGGGGCCGGGCGGTACGACGACGACGGGAACGTGGGCGTGGTGGATGACCTCGGTGCTGGTCGAGCCGAGCGCGAGCCGGCCCCAGACGCCGGCACCGCGGGTCCCCACGACGAGGAGGCTCGCGTCCCGGCTCTCCTCCAGCAGGACCTGCGCGGGCCGGCCTCGATCGCAGCGGACCTCGACCTCGACCAGAGGTTCGCCGACCTGCTGCCGCAACTCGTCGACGGAGTCCGTCACCTCACGCGCGACGATGTCGTGCAGGTGCGTCGTCAGCCCGCCGATCCTGGGCCAGGCAGGCGTACCCAGGTCCGACTGCCCGGTGTGGCCGGAGCCGGGGCCGAAGGCACAGACGGCCCGCACGGTGACGCCGCGCAGCTGTGCCTCGCGGAGAGCGAAGAGCACGGCCCGGCGGGCGGCTTCCGAGCCGTCGGTGCCGACCACCACAGGGCCGGCGGGACCGGGAGTGGAAGCGTTGCTCATGGTGACCTCCGACGGTGTGCGGCCGGTGAGCGGGCGGGGGCGGTGAGTGAGCGGGGGCGGTGAGTGAGCGGGGGCGGTGAGTGAGCGGGCGGGCGGCCTCGGCGGGGCGGCCCGAGCCCGGGGAGCGGCGGTCGCCGGCCGGCCCGCCGTCTCCAGGATCCCCCGGCCGCCGCGCCATGGCACGTCCGGCCGGCGGCCGCCGACCGCCGGCCGCCGACCTCCAAGCGCCGACCGCCGACCGCCGGCTCCCGACCAACCGGCTATCCCCAGTACCCCGCGTGCACCGCGGAGGCCTCCTCGAAGAGGTGCGGTCCCGAGACCTCCACGGTGTTGCCTCCGGCCGCGAAGACCTGGCGGCACGGCAGGTCGAGCACGGGTTCCTCCGGATCCGCCTCCGCAAGGACGTTCAGCTCGGTCGCGGCGAGCGCGTAGACGACCCGTCGGATCCCGCTCCAGTAGATCGCGCCGGCGCACATCGCGCACGGTTCGGTGCTCGTGTACAGGACGGCCTCGGTGAGCTGGGCCGGGGACAGCGTGCGCGAGGCCTGGCGGATCAGATTGGTCTCCGCGTGGGCGGTGACGTCGCGGTCCGTCAGCACGGTGTTCTCGGCCGTGAGCAGGACGTTGTGGGCGGGATCGGTCAGCAGCGCGCCGAAAGGATGGTTGCCGTGTTCCCGGGCGCGGGCCGCGAGCTCGATGGCCGCGAGCAGGTGGGTGCGGGTGTGGTCGGCCATGACGTACTCCTCAGCGGTGGGCCAGATGAAGAGGTTGAACGTATAACGCCGCACGGGGTCCGATCGGCACCAGGAGTCGCCGGACGTGGTGGAAACGGACGTAGGTGTCAACGCGCCCAGCCGGTGGGGCGGTCGGTGGGGCGGTCGGTGGAGCGGTCGGTGGGGCGGGGGAATCCGTGGCGGTGGGAGGCGGCGGTGACGCTCAGGGCGGCGGCGAGCAGGGCCAGGGCGGACCAGGGCAACGTGTTCGGGCCGCCGCGGTCGAGGAGGAGGCCGCCGGCCAGCGCGGCGCCGGCGATGCCGAGGTTCCAGCAGGTGACGAGCAGGGACTGGGCGATGTCCCCGGTCGGGCCGGCCGCGTCGGCCACCGCCGTCTGGAGGAGGGTGGCGGCGCCACCGAAGGCGAGGCCCCAGACCGCGGCGCTGCCGTAGACGGGCCAGGAGACGCCGGTGAGCAGGGCAGCGGCGACGGACAGGGCCGCGGCGGAGAGGAGGGCGCAGGCGGCGATCGTCAGGGTGCGCAGGTGGCGGTCGATCAGCGCCCCGGTGCCGAGGATGCTCACCAGGGAGGACAGACCGAGGACGAGCAGGACGGTGTCGGTTCGGCCGCCGAGCGCCAGGGGTGCGAGCAGCGCGGCGATGTACGTGTAGAGCAGGTTGTGGGCGAGGACGAACGCCGCCGTGACGGTGAGGACGGCCGCCACCCCCGGGATCCGCAGCACCCGCCGGACGGGGGTGCGGGCGTGGCCGGGCCGCCCCGGGACGGCCGGGAGAGCGGCGAGCATCCAGGCGGTGAGTGCCACGGCGACGGCGCTCATCAGTCCGAAGGTGGTGCGCCAGCCCACCAGCGCGGCGACCAGGGTGCCGGCGGGCACGCCCACCGACAGGGCGACCGTCGAGCCGCCCATGGCGACGGCCATCGCCCTGCCGCGCTGCTCCGGCGCGACGATGCTGCGGGCGTACCCGGCCAGCAGGGCCCAGAGCAGGCCTGCGACCAGGCCCGCGGCGAAGCGCGCCGCCATGGTGAGGGGGTAGTTCGTCGAGATCGCGGTGACGGCGTTGGCCGCGGCGAAGCCGCCGACGGCTGTCAGCAGCAGGCGCTTGCGCGGCCAGTCGGCGGTTGCGGCGGTCAGCGGTATGGCGGCCGCGATGGAACCGGCCGCGTAGAGCGTGACGGACTGCCCGGCGCCGGACTGGCTGACGCCGAGGTCCGTACTCATGGCGGGCAGCACGCCGGCGGGCAGGGCCTCGGTCATGATGGTGACGAATCCGGCGGTGCTCAGGGCCAGCAGGCTGGGCCAGGGAAGCCGGGCGGCGGGTGGGTCCGAGGGCCGGGGCAGCCGGGTGGCGGGCGGGTTCGTGGGGCTGGGGGAGTGGAGTTCGGGCATGGGCCAGATCGTCTATCCTTGACATCCATGTCAAGGTCCAGTCCGGAACGGCACCGGCCGGGCGTGAGGGTGGTCACATGCGTATCGGCGAACTAGCCCAGCTGACGGACACTCCTCCGCGTCTGCTGCGCTACTACGAGCAGCAGGGCCTGATCACCGCATACCGGGAGGCGAACGGCTACCGCGCCTACGACGACTACCTCGTCGACCGGGTCCTGCAGATCCGCGGGCTCCTGGACGCCGGACTGCCCACGCGGATCATCAAGCAGATCCTGCCCTGCCTGGACAGCCCGCGGACGATCCACTTCGCCGACGCCACACCGGAGATGATCGGCACCCTGGAGTCCGAGACGGAGCGGATGACCCGTCGGATCCAGTGCCTGACCCGCAACCGCGATGCCATCCGGGAGTACCTCGCCGAGGTCAAGAGCCGTGCCTGAGGTGTGCGTCGGCGTCGAGATGCGCTGCGGGCGGCTTCTCGGCTTGACCTTGCCATTGGTGTGATGGTTGGACCCTTCCGTCATGACCGACTCCGCCATCCGGCACCTCGAATTCGGCGACGGCACACCGCTCGTCATGATCCACGGCTACACCGTCGACCACCGGGTCCTGCTCCCCCTCGAACCCGCCTTCGCCGACCGCCCCGGGTGGCGGCGGTTCTACCTCGACCTCCCCGGCCACGGCACCAGCCCCCGGCTGCCGGGGACGACCTCGGCGGCCACCCTGGCCGACGCCGTCTTCGACTGGATCCACGCCGAACTGGGTGAGCAGCCCTTCGCCGTGGTCGGGCAGTCGTTCGGCGGACAGCTGGCCCGGTCGGTGACGGCGAGGTTCGGGACGCAGGTCCTGGGCTCGGCGCTGCTCGTACCGGTCGTGCACTGGGGCCCCGACCGGACCCTGCCCGCCGTGACCGTGGCCGAGCGCGACGACGAGCTCCTCGACCGGCTCCCGCCCGCCGACCGCGAACTCTTCGGCCTCGTCATGGCCCGCCACACCACGCGCAACTGGAAGCTCTTCGAACAGTACGTCCGGCCGGGATGGCGCGCGCACGACCCGGCGGCCGCCGCCGAACTCGAAGCCGACTTCCTGCTGCCGCACTGGCCCGAACACCGCGCGCCGGAGCACCAGGGCCGGCACCTGCTGGTCACCACCCGGCAGGACGCCCTGGTGGGCTGGCGCGACCAACTCGCCCTGCTCGACCACTACCCCCGGATGGCGGCGACGGTGCTCGACGGCGTCGGCCACAACCCGCAGGTCGAGTGCGCCGAGACCGTCCAGGGCCTGATCGGCTCCTGGCTCGACACGCTGCCCCGACCTGCCGGCCAGTGAGCGGAACGGCACCCCTCGGCTCGGGGCCGTTGAGGGAGGGCAGGGCGCTCCCGGCGCCCCGGCGTGGCCCTTCTCGTGGCCGCCGGACCCGGCTACCGCGCGGCGTTGCGGGAACTGCACCGTGCGGAGCGGGAGGCGGAAGGAGCGGAGAACGTTGAGCGGCTGTACGAACTGGCCTGCCTCGCCCGGCACGTGGGCGAGACCGCGCTCCTGCTGATGTACGAACGCGGCGACCTCGTCGCCTCCCGCTCGGGTGAGGTGACCGCCACTCGCCGGGGCCGGAAGAACGACTTCGAGGCCGCCGTGGTGGCCTCCGTCGGGCGGGGCCAGACCCGTGATCTGCTGCACGTGCTGGCGGAGGTGGAAACGGGCTCGGCGGCCGCCGCCCTGCGGCAGCGGATCGCCGGCCGAGGTCTGCTGCAGGACGAGGGACTGTACCGGCGCGCCGTGAAGGCTCGCACCCGGCTGCGGGTGGCGCTGGGTCTGGCGATGACGGCTGGCGTGGCCGCCGTGTGCTGGCTGGTCGCGGCCGGCGGGAACGGCCTGCCGACGGCGTTGGCCTTCGAGGCTCTGTGCTGCGCCGCTCTGCTGCCCGTCCGTCGGAACAGGCCCGCCCGCCGCCACACCACGGTGCTCGGCAACCGGGTGCTGGCGCAGGCCGGTGCCCAGGCCCGCTGGCGGCACAGAGGGGGAAGCGTCGCGCTCGGCGGGCTGAACGTCCTCCCGCAGGAGCACGACCTTCGGCTGGCGCTCGCCGGGTCACAGGCACGCGTGCGGGCCGTGCGCGAGGTGCTGATCGCCGCCGCCCGTGCCCGCCACGCCACCGCTGCCTCCGGGAGCGGCCACGACGGTGTCGGCCTGGGCGGTGCGTGTGGGGGCGGCGGGTGTGGAGCCGGGTGCGGGGGAGGCTGTGGCGGCGGACTGTAGACCCCGAGGTGCCGGGAAGTCCCCAGGAGGGCATGCCTCTTGAGCCGGCCGGCACTGGGCGGATTGCCTACGGAACACCTGGATCGGACAGCTGAGCGCGTTGCTCGCGAGGGCGTAGCCGTGCGGGCCATCGGGGTGACCGATCGGAGCATCGCCACGGGCGGGGCGCGGGCCGCTTTGCTGAAATGGCAACAGGCCTCGCCCTCCTCGGTGCGCGCGCAGCATGATCGGCACTGCGTCGGCACCTGAATCGGCACCGCATCGGCATAGCGCCGCCGAACAGCAGCTTGCCGAACCGAACTTGTACGCCGGATCGAGATCCCAGGAGGACCACATGTCACCGTCGCGGACCACGGGCCCCATGCACCGGTTGGTCCCCTCGCCCGCCGGCCGGATCCACCTGGTGGAGCAGGGCACCGGGCCGCTGGTCCTGCTGCTGCACGGGTTCCCGGAGTCCTGGTACTCCTGGCGTCACCAGCTGCCGGTCCTGGCCGCTGCCGGATACCGCGCGGTCGCCATCGACGTCCGCGGGTACGGGCGCTCCTCCAGGCCGGAGGACGTGACCGCGTACCGGATGCTCGACCTGGTCGAGGACAACGTCGCGGTGGTGCACGCCCTGGGTGAACGGTGCGCGGTGATCGTCGGCCACGACTGGGGTTCGACCATCGCCGCCAACTCCGCCCTGATCCGGCCGGACGTCTTCCGCGCGGTGGGGCTGCTGAGCGTTCCCTACCTCCCACGGGGCGGGCCGAGGCCCGGTGAGGCCTTTGCGCAGCTGGGCGGCGACGAGGAGTTCTACGTCTCCTACTTCCAGGAACCGGGCCGGGCCGAGACCGAGATCGAACCGGACGTGCGCGGCTGGCTCGCGGGCTTCTACGCCGCGCTGTCCGCCGACACCATGCCGGCAGCCGGCGCACCCGACCCGCACTTCGTCAGCCGCGGCGGGACACTTCGCGATCGGTTCCCCACCGGACGGCGGCCCGCCTGGCTCGGCGCGGAGGAACTCGACGTCTACGCCGGAGAGTTCGAGCGAACCGGCATGAGCGGAGCGCTGGGCCGCTATCGGAACATGGACCGGGACTGGGAGGACCTCGCCGACTTCGACGGTGCCCCCGTCACCCAGCCCTCCCTGTTCATCGGCGGAAGCCTGGACGCCTCCACCACCTGGCTGGCCGACGCGATCGCGGCCTACCCCGCCACCCTGCCCGGCCTGCTCTCCTGCCACGTCCTCGACGGCGGCGGACACTGGATCCAGCAGGAACGCCCCGCCGAGGTCAACCGGCTCCTGACCGACTGGCTCGCGTCCCTGCCCTCCTGACCCTCCTGAGCGGAGGTCCGGTGCGTGCCCGGCCGGCTCGTGGTCATGGCCGTCGCCAGCCGTGGGCGGCAGGTGCGGGCGGCAGGCGTGGGCTCGCCGGTCGGGTCGAGCTCGCGGTCCGTCAGCGCCGCGGAGTTCCGGAGCGCCGCGGTGTTCCGGAGTGCCGCGCTCACCACGGCACCGTTCGGCCGAGGTAGTCGACGTAGTGCAGGCCCGGGCTGCTCCGGAGGGCGTCGAGCGTCCTGACCACGTTCGGGATGCTCTCGTCGATGCCGAGCAGGGCGTCCGGGCCGCCCAGGTCGGTGCGCACCCAGCCGGGGGCCATGAGGACCAGGGGCCGGGGTTCGCCGCTGTGCCGCGCCGCGTAACTGCGCATGAACGTGTTGAGCGCGGCCTTGCTGCCGCGGTACACCTCGTGGCCGCCGCTCTCGTTGTTGGCCACGCTGCCCTGGCCCGAGGACATCACCGCGATCGTGCCTGCGGGTTCGACGAGGTCCTGGAGGGCCTCGATGACGCGCAGCGGGCTCAGCGCGTTGGTGACCATGACCCGGACGAACTCCTCGGTGGGGGTCTGCGCCACCGTGTCATCGGGCTGGTCCGCGACGCCGGCGTTCACGAAGAGCAGGTCGAACATCCGGTGGGCCAGGCGGCCGTTCAGCGCCGCGATCTGCTCGGGCTCGGTGATGTCGACGGTCTCGATCTCGACCTGTCCGGCGTAGGTGTCGGCGAGCTCGTGCAGACCGGTCCGGCCCGAGCCGCGTACGGTGGCCACGACCTGCCAGCCGGCTCGTGCCCACTCCCGGGCCAGCGCGAGGCCCAGACCCCGGGACGCGCCGATCAGGAGCACGCTCCTGCCCAGGGACGGCGGTTCGGAGCGACTGCCTGAGTTGGTTGTAGACATAACAACGAGTGTGCGAGGCATCACTACGTCCGGCAAGCCGCGTCCTCGGCTGGGAGGTCAGCGGGGACATCGGCGGGGACGTCGGCGATCCGGGGCCGGGGCGTCTCCGCTTCCTCGCTGTGGCACCTGCCGTCGTGCGCGCGGACGAGCGCGGGCCGGGCCGTGGCCGAGGCAGGGGCAGGGGCGGAGGCGGGACGGTGCGGAGGAGCCCCGCCGGACCAGCGGCTCAGAGGCCGAAGCGGGCGCGGTGGGAGGCGGGGACCAGGTCGGCGTACTCGGGGTGCTTGGTGATCCAGCCGCGGATGAAGGGGCAGTAGGGCAGCACGGAGAGTGCCTGCTCGCGGGCCGTGTCCAGTGCCGCGCGTGCCAGCCGGCCGGCCAGGCCGCGGCCCTCGAAGCGCGGGTCGATCTCGGTGTGGATGAAGGCGATCTCGTCGCCGGAGCGGTGGTACTCGGCGAAGCCGGCGAGTTCTCCGCCGTCCTGGATCTCGAAGCGCGACTTCTCGGCGTTGTCGCTGACGAACTGGTCCATGGTTCCTCCTGCGGGTGTGGTCGTCCCGCGCCGGGGTGATCGGCGGTGGGGCGCTGCGAAGCCCACTGTAGTTGAATAATCAACATTTGTCGCCCAGTCGCCCAGTCGCCCAGTCACCCAGCGCCGGGCGAGAAACCCGTCTCCCCGAGGCCTCGCCCGGGCCCGTGCCGGGCTCATCCGACGGGCGATAACCTTGCGCAGCCGGGCGAGCGAGCAGGCCGGTCGACCGATCCGGGGGGGGGGCGGGGCGAGAGTGGCGGAAGGCGGGCGGGGCCCGGCCCTGGTCGGGCGGCGGCGGGAGACGGAGCTGCTGGCCGCGGCCCTGGTGCGGGCGGCGACCGGGAGTGACCGGGCGGGGCCTGGGGTGCGCGTCCGGCCCGCTCGAACACCTGACAGGACGTCAGGCCCGCCGCCGGCAACGGAATTGGCCGACGGTGCACCGCCTCCGCTCCGGCCGTGCACCAGGGCGGTGCGCCATGGGTTCGGGCAGTGGCCGTGGAAGCCGGCTCCCCTCATCAGGCCGTGGGATATCGACCGTCTAGGCTGGCGCGATGACTGATGAGCAGGAGCGGGTGCAGCCGTCGGGAGTGTGGGCCACGGCGGTGGGGGTGGCCAGGGTGCGGGCGCTGGAGACCGAGCGGGAGAACGCGTTGTTCCGCGACCCACTGGCACAGGCCTTCGCCACCGCCGGCGGCCTGTGGCCCTCCTCGCCGCCGCTGCCCGATGACGAGGCCGCGCGACGCCGCCGGCTGGCCGTGTCGTTCTCCATCGTCATCCGGACGAAGTTCCTCGACGACCTGTTGCAGCAGGCCTCCGCGTCCGGGGTCCGGCAGGTCGTGCTGCTCGGCGCCGGCATGGACAGCCGGGCCTTCCGGATGGACTGGCCCGAGGGCACCCGGCTGTTCGAGGTCGACACCGCCGCGCCACTGGACTTCAAGGCTTCGGTGCTGCGCCAGGAGCGGGCCGTCGCACGCTGCGAGCGGACCACCGTCGCGGTGGATCTGCGGGAGGACTGGCCGGGCGCGCTGGCCGCCGCAGGGCACGACCCGGCCGTGCCGACCGCGTGGATCGCCGAAGGACTGCTGATCTATCTGCCCGAGGACGCGGTGGAGCTCCTGCTGGCCCGGATCGGCGGGCAGTCGGCGGCAGGCAGTCGGATGGGGCTGACCTTGGGCTCGCGCGGCGTGATCGAGCGCTTCGGCGCGGACGCCGCGCCGGGATCGGCGGCGTCCATGTGGGTCTCGGAGATGCCCGACGACCCGGTGGGGTGGCTGGCCGCGCACGGCTGGGAGGCCGAAAGCCACACCCTGCGCGAGCGCGCCGCCGCCTACGGCCGCCCGATCGGCACCCCGCCGCAGCCCGAGGAGGGGCCCGGCGGACTGATCTCGGCGGTCCGCCGGTAGAGCCCCCCGGTTCCCTGGATCGGCGTGATCGAGGTCGACATCGAAGGCGGGCTCGCTCGGCTCGGCCCCACCGGCTTTCGGCCCCACCGGCTATCGGCCGCTGCGGGTGCGCGACAGCCTCTTCCGACCGGCCCTCGCCCGGTGAACGCGTGTGCGGTCAGAGCACTAGGGTGACCGCATGGCCTCACTGGGAAGTCACGCCAACGTGTGGGAGACATGCCTTCAGCTCCTGCACCGTCAGGGCTACCACCTGAAGGTGGAGCTCTCCGACGAGGAGGACGAGGAAGCACCGGACGCCTGGCTCGCCGAGAAGGACGGGTTCACCTTCTGGGCGGACAATCCGATCGAGCTGCTGGGGCTGGCTGCCGTGTACGAGGACGCGCGACCCGAGGCGGACCGGCCCTACTGGTGGTCCGCGAAGACCGTGCGGGAGCGCCCGAGCCTGCGCGAGCAACTCGTCGACGAAGCGCTCGCCGCCCAGGACGCCCGTGTGGCGGAGCTCGCCGCGCAGCGGGAGCAGGATCCGGTGGCCTGGGAGGCGGAGATCCGCGCGGCATTCTGCTGGGCCGAGGACGAGATCCATGCGGCGGTTCATCTGAAACTCCCTCGCGTGGAGATGCGGCAGATCCTTCAGGATCCGCGCCTCGCCGACCTGCGGGACCAGGATGCGCCCCAGAAGTGACCACAGTGAACTCGTCGACGGCGGGGCCGATGTGTGAACGGGGCCTCGTGCCGGGCCGCGTACGGGTTCCGTGGGTGTCCTGGGCCGGGTGGATCCGGGAATACTGGGGCCATGGGATCGCACTGTGGTGACCGGTGCCGTCGTGCCCGACGGTGAGGGCTGGCTTCGGGCAGAGGTGGAGCGGGCGGCGCGGGCAGCCTTCGCCGGGCTGCTCGATGCCCGTCCGGCTGCGGACTACTGCGGGTTCGCGTTGTATTCCGACGCCGGCGCGATGACGGTGTGCTGCGCGGCCAACACCGTCTCGCACCTGGCTCGACTGCGAGCGGAGGACCCGGCCGAGGCGGCGTACTACGAGTGGACTCCGGCGGAGTGGGCGATGGAGGGCGTCGCCGCCGAGCGGTTCGCGTCGATCTGCCGGCGACTGTACGCGGCGGGGCCGGACGACGACGGCGCGGAGTTCACGAGGTTCCGGGACACCGTGTACGACGCGTGTGTGGGGGCGCTCGAATCGCTCGTCGCCGCCGGCACCTTCGGCCCGGGCACCGATCACGTCGTGGTCTTCGCCGTCTCCGACCCCGACGACGAGGACCACGCGCGCCAAACGGAGTGGATCCGCCGCCTCAACCCGCCGGGCCAGGCCGACCGGTTCGCCCGCTGGCTCGAAACGGCCTCGGCGCAACCGTAGGGAGCGGCCGCCTCGATCAGGCCGGGCCGCCGACACCGGGCGGAGAACCGCGCACTGACAACCGGCCGAGAGTCCTCGGGCGGTCTACGGCACCCTCGAACGCCACACGCTGTCACCGGCCACGGCAGGATGACTCCCCGTCGGCCGGCGGGGCCGTGATCAGCTGCTGGTCGCCTGCTGGTCGGCTGCTGGTCGGCGGGGAGGACCGGCCGAAGCCGCGGCGGTCGTGGGCGATCACCCGGGGGCCGGCGTCCAGCGTGGGGAACCGGCTTCACCCGCGCGGTGCGACCGGGGACCGACGGCCGCCTCTGTGCCTTCCCGCCGCGCGTTCTCGGCGCATCCACGCCGCTGCCGGGCGGTATTCATTTCAGCTGTCTTTCGGCCAACTGTGCGAAAGGTCTGTTCGCGGCCGCGGGGCCCCCCTAGAGTGGCCGCGATCCTCCACAAGTGAGCGTTTCTTCACGCCAGTTCACCGGACCTTCACATCGGTTCGCCGGCCTCGGGACGTTCAGCGCAGCCTGTTCCCACCATCGAGCCGGAAGGGCCCGGTCCGTGACGCAGACGTTCCAGTCCCCCGGTTTCGCCGCACTGGCGGCCGACCGCGCGGTCGAGACGCGGCTCGTCGATGAGCGCTGGCAGGCGGTGGCCTGGGACCTGGAGACCGGGCGGCGCCGGGTGGTCACCGACCGGCCGGGAGGCGTCCACCTGAGCGAGATCGAGCCGGACGGCGACGCCATCTGGTGGTTCGACGCCGACGGCGCCGAGGAGGGGCGCTGGTGGCGCGAGCCGTTCGTGGGCGGAGCGGGCAGCGCGGCGCTGCACGGCGTGCCGCGCGGGCGTGCCTACGGCGTTGCCTTCGACCGGACGGGAGCGCTCGCGGCGGTGGCCGTCGGCGTCGACGGCGCCTCGCACTGCTACGTCGGACCGCCCGCGGGCCGGGCGCGGCTGATCGGTTCGGCGCCGGGGTACCTGAGCCTGGCCGACCTGTCGCCGGACGGTCGACTGCTCGCCCTCGGCGGGTGCCCCGACGGGGACGACTCAGTGGTCCTGTGGCCGACGGACGTCCAGGCGGACGGCCCGCTGCGGCTCGCCGGGGACCGCCGACGGCGGCTCTGGCCGATCGAGTTCAACCCGCTCGCGGGACTCGAACCGGAGCTGCTCCTGGTGGTCGAGGAGGACGAGCGGTACACCGTCGCGACCTGGCGGGCGAGCGCGGGTCTGCGAAGACACCACAGGCTGTCGTTCGACTCGCAGATATCGGCCGGCTGGTACCAGGGGCCGCGCGGGGTGCTGATCCAGCACGAGCGGGCCGGGCGGAGCCGGCTCCTCCTCGCGGACCTGGGTCCGCCGACGGGACCGGGGGCGGCGCAACAGCGGGCGGCGCAGCAGGGGGTGACGCAGCAAGGACCGGTGAGCCGAGGCCCGGCAGAACAGGACCCGGCAGAACAGGACCCGGCAGGACAGGACCCGGCAGGACAGGGCCCGGCAGGACAAGCTCCGCCTACCCGCGAGCTCAGCACACCCGGCGGCACGATCCACGACCTGTCCTGCGCCCCGGACGGCACCCTGCACTGCGTCTGGAGCCGGGAGTCGACACCGCCCCGCCCGCTGGTCCTGCGCCCCGGCACGGAGCCGGCGCACCATCTCGATCCGGACCGGGGCGACACCTCCCGCAGCCGGCGCTGGACGCCCCGGCCGTACGGGCGGATCCACAGCTTCGTCAGCACGCCGGCCGGCCAGGGCCCGTGGCCGACCCTCTTCCTGGTCCACGGCGGCCCCGCCACCCACGACCGGGACTCCTACGACCCGCGGGTGAACGCCCTGGTGGGCCACGGCTACGCGGTGGTGCGCACCAACTACCGCGGCTCCACCGGCTACGGCGCCCGCTGGCAGCACGACTACGGCCACCGGGTCGGGCTGGCGCAGGTCGAGGACCTGGCCGCCGTCCGCGCGGAGCTGGTCGCCGACGGTACGGCGCTCGCGGAGCGCACCGGCCTGTGCGGATTCTCGTGGGGCGGCTACCTGACCCTGCTGGCGATGGGCGCGCAGCCGGACCTGTGGTCGCTCGGCATGGCCGCTCAGCCGATCGCGGACTACCCCGCCACCTACCGCACCACCACCCCCGCCCTGCGCGAGGTCGACCGGCAGCTCTTCGGCGGGACCCCGGACGAGGTCCCCGAGCGCTACCGCGCGGCCGACCCGCGATCGTACGTGCACCGAGTTCGCTCGCCCGTCCTGCTGGTCGCCTCGCGGACCGACGAGCGGTGCCCGCCCGGCCAGGTCGCCGGATACGCCGCGGACCTGCGCCGACTGGCGGTGCCGCACGAGCTGCTCTGGGTGGACGGCGGCCACTACAGCCGCCGGACCGCCGACCACCGATCGGTGCTGGCCGCGATGGTCCGGTTCGCCGAGCACGCCTGGCCGCCACCGTTCCCCCTGCCACCTGGGGGCAACCGCCCCGAGGTACCCGCCGATCCGATGGAAGGAGGTGAACAGCCATGAAGCGACGCAGCATTCAGAACGACCCGATCAGCACCCCGGAGCGTGACCGGGGCGCCGTGATCGTCCAGGCCTTCGCGCTCGACCTGACCAAGGCCACAGCGGTCGCGCCCGCCCTCAAGGGGCAGCCGAAGCCGAAGCTGGAGACCAAGGGCAAGTGATCCCTCGTCGCTCCGGGGCGCCCGCGGTGCCCCGGAGCGACACCTCACCGACCGCCTGCGAACAACAGAAGTGGCCACTATGCGTATCGTCCTGCTGCACATGCCCTGGGGCGCGATCGACGTGCCGTCGCTGGCGCTCGGGATCCTGCACTCCGCCGCCGCACGGGCCGGCCACCAGGTCGACGTGCGGTACGCCAACCTGGACTTCGTGGACTGGGCTGCCGGGATCGCGGGTTTCGGCGCGGACGACTACCAGTACTTCTCCGAGAAGTCCTACTTCCAGGGCGCGGGCGACTGGGCGTTCGCCGGTGCGCTGTACGGTGACGACGGCCCGGCCCCCGGCATCGAGGACGGCATCGAGGACGGCGTCGACGGCGTCGACGGCGACGGCGAGTTCGCGAGCTACTTCGAGTACCTGGCCACCAGCGGCGCGAGCGAGCAGGAGATCGCACTGACCCGGGCCACCCGCGCGCTCGCCCCCGCGTTCATCGCCCGACTGGTCGAGGAACTCGCCGCCGACCCACCGGACCTGGTCGGCTTCACCACCACCTTCCAGCAGAACACGGCGAGCCTCGCCGCCGCGCGGCTGCTCAAGCAGCGGTGCCCGCAGGTGCGCACGGTGTTCGGCGGTGCGAACTGCGACGGTCCGCAGGGTGCCGCGCTGCACCGCAACTTCCCGTTCCTGGACTACGTGGTGCGCGGCGAGGGCGATGCCGCCTTCCCGGCACTCCTGGAGGGCGGCGACCTCTCCGCGGTCCCCGGGCTGTGCTGGCGGGACGACTCGGGGAAGTCGACGGCCAACGAGATGACGAGACGTCCGCTGCCGCCCGCCGCGATCCTGGCGCCCCGCTACGACGGCTTCTTCGAGCGGCTCGACGCCTCCGTCGCGGCCGGCTGGGTCGATCCCAAGCTGGTCCTCGAAGGTTCCCGGGGCTGCTGGTGGGGCGAGAAGCACCACTGCACCTTCTGCGGGCTCAACGGGTCCTCGATGGAGTTCCGTTCCAAGCCGCCGGCGGACTTCCTCGCCGAGCTGCTCGCGCTCGCCGAACGCCACCAGCTGTTGGACGTCTACGTGGTCGACAACATCCTGGACATGGGCTACTTCGACACCGTCCTGAAGTCGCTGGCCGAGCTCCCGGTCGATCTGCGGCTGCACTTCGAGATCAAGGCCAACCTGCGCCGCCACCAGTTCCAGCTCCTCGGCGACTCGGGCGCGGCCCAGGTGCAGCCCGGTATCGAGAGCCTGAGCACCCGGGTCCTGCGGATCATGGACAAGGGGGTGACGGGCTGCCAGAACGTCCGTGCGCTGCGGGACGCGCAGAGCGCCGGGGTCTCGGTGACGTGGAACTACCTCTACGGCTTCCCGGGGGAGCAGCCGGCCGACTACGAGTCGGTGATCCGCCAACTGCCCGTGCTGCACCACCTGGACCCGCCGACCGGCGCGGGACGGATCGCGATCGAGCGGTTCAGCCCGTACTTCGACCGCCCCGAGCTGGGCTTCGCGATCACCCGGCCGGCCTTCCAGTACCGCGCGACCTACCGCCTTCCGGAGAGCGAACTGGCCGAACTGGCCTACGTGTTCGCCGCGCCGCCGCGCGGGATCGGCGACGCACTCGCGGAGCGGCTGAGCGCGGCGGTGGACACCTGGCTCGCACAGTTCCCCGACAGCCGGCTCAGCTACCACGACGCGGGCGGGCGGATCGTGCTCGTCAACACCCGTCCCGGGTACGACTGGCGGGCGGTCGAGCTGGCCGATCCGGTGGAGCTCGCCGTCTTCCGGCTGCTGGCCCAGCCCCGCTCGACCGCCGCGCTGGCCGCCAAGGTCCCCGGCGGCGCGGCGGCGGTCGAGCCGGTGCTGGAGCGTTTCACCTCGCTGGGCCTGCTGTTCCACGACGGGGACAGCTTCCTCCAGGTCGCCGTCGAGTCCGACAACCAGGTGCTGATGCGGATGCGGCACCGGCACGGCCCGGCCGCCGTCCGTCCTCGCACCGGGGAGGTGCTCGATGCCGTCCCGATCGGCTGAACGGACCGCCGCCGCCGCCTGGCGCGCGGCCGGCCCGGAGGTCGAGCTCTGGCTCGACTACGACCCCGCCGCCAGGGAGCTGCCGGGCTTCGCGCTCGGTCGCCGCACCCTGCCCGGCCCGGCGCAGGCGGAGATCACCGAACTGCACCGCGCCGGGGTCCGCTGCCTGCGGCTGACCGAGCCGGTGCGGCTCTGCGCGGACGCGCCGGCCGCCTCCGCGCGGGCACTGATGCTGCTGCGCGAGGCGACCGGGCAGGGGCTGGCCGTGCGCTGGCAGGCGGTCTGCACGGACGGCTGCGCAGCGCAGCGCCGGTTCCACCACCTGTACCCGCCCGAGCAGTTGACCGGCGGCCCACCGGACGTCGTCGCCGACTGGCGCGCCACGTACTACCCGAGCAAGTGCGTCTTCCGGCGCGGCCCCGGCTTCGTCGAGGTGCGCGACCGCCGGTTCGGGACGCTGGAGCTGTTCACCATCGACGAGCCGGGCCACCTGGCACAGGTGGAAGCGCTGGCCGAGGGCGTCGAGGTCGGCCTGCTGCCGGACGCCGTCCGCCGGGACTTCGCCGCGGCCGGTCTGATCGCCGAGCAGGCCGGCCGCGCATGGTTCCTGCCCATGCGGGTACGTCGCTGGCCCTTCCCGTCGCTGACGGTGTAGCCGCGCAACCGCGAGAGTTTCGAGCCCGAGGAGAGAGCCATGACCACCGCGGTCGACGACGCCGCCGCGCGGATGTCCGCCTTCATCCGCGATCCCCACCCCACGCTCGCCCGGATCCGCGAGGCCGGCGCGGTCTCCGTCGTGGAGTTCGGCGAGGGCCTGCCGGTCTACCTGGTGACGCGCTACCAGGACGTCCGGGCCGCGCTGATGGACCCGCGCTTCGGGCAGGACGTCCGCCGCAGCCAGGCCATCGCGGACGGGCGGGGCAGCGGCCTGACGCTCGGTTCGGAGGTCGTCCACATGCTCAACAGCGACCCGCCGGACCACACCCGGCTGCGCCGCCTGATCCAGGGCGTCTTCACGCGCAAACGGGTCGATCTGATGCGACCGCTGGTCGAGCGCATCGCCGGCGGCCTGCTGGACGGGCTGCGCGGGCGGGAGACCGCCGACCTGGTGACGGACTTCGCCTTCCCGCTGCCGATCATGGTCATCTGTGAGCTGCTGGGCTTCCCCCCGGAGGACATGCAGGCCTTCCGCACGTGGTCGACGGCGATCCTCACCCAGGGCGGCGACATGACCTTCGATCAGGCCACCGCCGAACTGAACGACTACCTGGGGGAGTTGATGACGGCCCGGCGGGCGGCGCCGAGCACGGACATCCTGACCGACCTGGTGCAGGCCTGCGACGCCGGTGAACTCACCGAGCAGGAAGTGTTCTCGATGGTCTTCCTGCTGCTGATCGGCGGCCACGAGACCACCGTCAACCTGCTCGGCACCGCCACCCTGGCGCTGCTCCACCACCCCGACCAGCTCGCCTGGTTGCGCGCCAACCCGGCGGCGATGCCGGTCGCGATCGACGAGTTCCTGCGCTACGAGTCCCCGGTGAGCATGGCGACGCTGCGGTTCACGAACGCCGACGTGATGGTCGACGACGTGGAGCTCCCGGCGGACGAGCTGGTGCTGCTCTCGCTCGGCGCGGCCAACCGCGACCCGGCCCGCTTCACCGATCCCGACCGGCTGATCCTGGACCGGGGCGATCCGGGCCACCTCGCCTTCGGACAGGGCCTGCACCGGTGCCTCGGCTCCTTCCTCGGCAAGCTGGAGAGCGAGGTCGCACTGACCGGCCTGCTGGAGCGCTTCGCGCGGATCGAACTGGCCGCAGCGGAGGAGGCCCTGCCCTGGCGCAACACCATCATGCTGCGCGGCCTGGAGTCGCTGCCGGTGTCGCTCGATGGCTAGCCGCGCGGGAACGGACGGCACCGCGAGGCCGGCGCGGTTCCGCCCCCGGATCGGCGTCGCGCCCCTGCGCTCGCGCGGCTACCGGCTGCTGGTGATCGGGCAGGCCACCTCGGAGTTCGGCAACGCGTTCCAGGTGGTCGCCCTGCCGCTGCTGGTCTACTCCCTCGCCGGAGGCGCCCGCCAGCTGAGCCTGGTGGTCGCCGCCTACGGCGCGGGACGGCTGGCCGCCACCCCGCTCGGCGGGATGCTCGCCGACCGGTTCGGCGCCTGGCGGGTGATGATGACCGCCGACCTCGGCCGACTGCTCGCCACCGCCGGGCTGTGCGCGGTCGCCGCCGGCGGGACGGCGGACTTCTGGCTGATCGGCGGGCTCGCGCTGCTGGTCGGCCTCGGAGCAGGGGTGTTCCTGCCGGCCGCCTGGGCGATCACCCCGACCCTGCTGCCCGCCGAGGACCTGCACGCGGGCAACGCACTGAACAGTACGGTCAACTTCGGCGCCGGCCTGCTCGGCCCAGCGCTGGCCGGCCCGCTGGTCGCCTGGCTGAACCCGGCCGCCGCACTGGGCCTGGACGCGGCGACCTTCGCCGTGTCGGCGGTGACGCTGCTGCTGATCGGTCGCGGCAGCGCCGTCGCACCGGCGGGCCCGATCTCCGAACGTGCCTCCGTGCCGAGGAACTTCCGTGGCCTGCTGCGGGAGTCGCCCTTGCTGCGCGCGGTGCTGACGGTGACGGTGATCGCGAACCTGACGGTGGGCGGCGCCACCAGGGTCGCCCTGCCGACCCTGGCCACCCACGGCTTCGCCGCCGGCGCCGTCGGACTGGGCGTGCTGCTGGCCGCGTTCACCGGCGGTGCGCTGGTCGGCGGCCTGTTCGCGTCCGGCCTCACCGAGCTGCGCTCGCGGGGCCGCACGGCGATGCGCTGCGGCCTGGTGATGGGCGCGGCGATCGGTCTGGTGCCGTTCACCGGCCTCGTCGGCGCCGTGCTGCTGCTCTTCGTGGCCGGCGGCGCCAGCACGGTGACCAACGTCCTGATCGTCACCGGCGTGCAGAAGAGCACCCCGCCCGCACTGCTGGCCCGGGTCATGGCGGCCATCACCTTCTGTGCGCTGGCCGTCTTCCCGCTCTCGGTGATCGCGGCCGGCGCAGCGGTGGACGCCTTCGGGAGCCGGGGGGTGTTCGCCACGACCGGGCTGTGCCTGATCGTGGCGTTCGGGTACGCACTGACCAGGCGTGAGATCCGCGAGCTGTGAGGCCCCCGCCCGCGCCGGGAGCGGGACGGCCTCCGGATCCGCGTGTGCCGCCGGCCCGCCCCGCCCGCCGTGCCCGGGGACTTCGACGGCTTCGGACTCCGCCGGGGCAAGCACTGACCGTTTGTCATGACTGAAACACCGACCGACCGGGCATACCTTCGATAGCCCACCGACGGGCCCGGCTGAAGCTCCCCCACGAAGCGCAACCGGGCCCTTGGCCGGCGACCGGGCCTGGACGTGACTCCCCCCACGGAGTGGCGGCCAGGCCCGCCTGTGTTCTACCAGCGACACGCAGCGTACATGTCATATCCACGGACCGCTACCGTCCAGCACCGGGCACTCCGCAGCCTGGCGGGAATCCGTCGTGCCGGGCGGCGGCCGGCCCCGGGGCTCGACCGGCCGCCGCTCCGGCGCGGGTCCCCCGTCCGCCTCGGCGCGTCAGACCGTCGGCTCCGGGAGGGGTGTCGGGCCGGTGGCGAGCAGTGCCGTGATCCCGTCGGCGAGGTGCGGGCCGAGCTCGCCCCAGCCGTCCTTGTAGCCGTAGACGCCGGCCAGGGTGCGGGCCTCGTAGTCGCCGTTGAGGATCTCGACGTCGTCGGCGGTGATGAGTCCCGGGTGGGCCACGCCGACGGCCGCCGAGACCTTCAGCAGCTCCTTGCGCAGGGTCCGCAGGTAGGAGGCGGCCCGGTCGGCCTTGGAGGCCGGGTCGACGCCGCGGGCCAGCCACGGGTTCTGGGTGGCGATGCCGGTGGGGCACTTGTCGGTGTGGCACTTCTGCGCCTGGATGCAGCCGATCGACAGCATCGCCTCACGGGCGACGTTGATCATGTCGGCGCCCAGGGCGAAGGCGACTGCGGCGTTCTCGGGCAGGCCGAGCTTGCCGGAGCCGATGAACGTCAGGTCGTCGGTCAGTCCCAGTTCGGCGAAGGTGCCGTAGACCCGGGAGAAGCCCATCCGGAACGGCAGTGACACCGAGTCGGCGAACATCCGCGGCGCCGCCCCGGTGCCGCCCTCGCCGCCGTCGACCGTCACGAAGTCGACCCCGCGGTCGCCGCGCGCCATCAGGGCGGCCAGCTCCTGCCAGAAGCCCAGGTCCCCCACCGCGCTCTTGATCCCGACCGGCACGCCGGTCTCGGTGGCGAGCAGTTCGACGAAGTCCAGCATCGAGTCGACGTCGACGAACGCGCTGTGCCGCGACGGGGAGGCGCAGTCCTCGCCGACCGGGATGCCACGGATGCCGGCGATCTCCGGGGTCACCTTCGCGCCCGGCAGCATCCCGCCCAGCCCGGGCTTGGCGCCCTGGGAGAGCTTGATCTCTATCGCCTTGACCGGGGCGCCGGCGACGACGTCCTTCAGCTTGTCGAGGTTGAAGCTGCCGTCCTCGTTGCGGCAGCCGAAGTACGCCGTCCCGAGTTGGAGGACGAGGTCACCGCCGTTGCGGTGGTGCGGCGAGAGGCCGCCCTCGCCCGTGTTGTGCATCGCGCCCGCCAGCGCCGCCCCCTTGTTGAGCGCCGTGATGGCAGCGCCGGAGAGCGATCCGAAGCTCATCGCCGAGACGTTCACCACGCTCGCCGGCCGGAACGCCTTGGCGCGTCCGCGCGGCCCGCCCAACACCTTGGCCGAGGGCAGCGGGGCCTGCGGGTCGTGCAGGTCGGGCAGCGGGCCGGCGAACGTGCGCTGCTTCAGGTAGGCGTGCCCCTGGACGTGCTCGACGTCGACTTCGGTGCCGAACCCGGAGTAGTTGTTCTCCTCCTTCGCCGACGCGTAGATCCACGTGCGCTGGTCACGGCTGAACGGGCGCTCCTCCTCGTTGGAGGTCACGATGTACTGCCGCAGCTCCGGCCCGATCGTCTCCAGCAGGTACCGGGCGTGCCCGACCACCGGGAAGTTCCGGAGCAGTGCGTGCCTCTTCTGGACGAGGTCGCGGGCAGCCAGGAGCGCCACCGCTGTCGCGGCGGCCGCGCCGATCTTCCGGGCTCGCATGGACGTTCCTCCTCGGTGCACGACTCCCTCGCCGTGCGGTGGAGTCGTCGTGTGTCGTGCCGGGTGTCGGACGGCGGGCGCACGGCCGAGCGGGCAGCGGCGTCCGTCGAAGAACTGCGACACGATCGTAGGAGGCCGCCCGGACCGGCCTGCGCTCAGGGCCCGGTCGGGCGTTCGGTCGGCGGTTCGGTCGGGGGATCGGTCCGCGACGTGGTTCGGGCTGCCGAGGAGGATGACGCGAAACGCCGCGGCCCCGCCGTTCGACGACGGGGCCGCGGGTCGTGGGCTGTGGGCACGGAGGCGGGCAGGGTGACCGGGGCGGGTCGGCGGCCGCGTGGACGCGGCCGGCGTGCGCCGGCTCAGTCCTTTCCGACGTCCTTGATCTTCTCGCCGGCCTGCTTCAGGTCGCTCTTGACCTGCTTGCCCCGGCCCTCGGCCTCGACGACACGGTCGCCGGTGGCCCGTCCGGCGGCCTCCTTGGCCTTGCCGTGGACCTTCTCGGCCGCGTTGCGCAGCTTGTCCTTGGTACCCATCGGATCACTCCTCTCGGTAAGTGGGGGCTCGGTCCGCCCCGGACGGCGTCTGCCCGGGAACGGCGGTTCCACACCCGGAACGTCCGGAGTCAGCCGTCAGCCGTCAGCCGTCAGTCGTGGCCGTCGCCGGTCAGTCGGTGCGGAGTCAACGGGTGTGGTCGCTGCGGGTGCGGTGTCGGCCGGGTCGGCCTGGGGCGGTTCCGTGGACACCGGGCAGCTCCGTCAGGACGCCGCGGGCTGGAGCGGCGCCGAGCGGACTCAGCGGAACGCGGCGATGTTGCGCGCGGCCCAGTCGGCGAAGGGGCGCGGGGCGCGGCCGAGGACCCGTTGGACGTCCGGGCTGACGCGCAGCTCGGCCGGGCTCGGGGCGCCGAGGATGTCCAGGGTGTCCTCGGCGAGTTCCGCCGGCATGCCCTGGGCCATGGCGGCCTTGGCCTCGTCGCGGGTGAGGTCGTGGAACCGTACCGGCGAGCCCAGCGCGGCGGCGATGGCCTGCGCCTGCTGGCGCGGTGTGATCACCTCCGGGCCGGTCAGCTCGTACACGCCGCCGGTGTGCCGGTCGTCCAGCAGACAGGCCGCCGCGACCTCGGCGATGTCCGCCGGGTCGATGATTGGCACCCCGACGTCGCCGAAGGGCGCGGCGACGACCCGCTGCGTGCGGACGGACTCGGCCCACCACAGGGCGTTGGAGGCGAAACCGCCCGGCCGCAGGACGGCCCACTCCAGGCCGGACCCCCGCAGCGCGTCCTCCAGCGCTCGCATCGCGATCCGCGTTGCGCCGAAGGGCCTGGTCGCCACGCCCTGGGTGGAGAGCAGGACGACCCGGCGGACCCCGCTGGCCGCGGCCAGGCCGATGATGTCGGCCGGGCTGGCTCCGGCGGCGTGCAGGTCGCCGGACAGCAGCAGGAACAGCGCCTTCGCCCCGGTCAGCGCGGGCTCAAGGCCGGCCGGCTCGGCCAGGTCGGCCGCCAGGTGGCGGACGCCGTCCGGCACCGCCGCCGCGTGCCGCGACACCGCCGTCACCTGCTGGCCCGCCTCGGCCAACGCCAGCGTCAACGGCCGGCCCACATTCCCGGTAGCCCCGGTCACCACGATCATGATCAGCTCCTCGTTCGATGCGCTCTGTGGCCTTCACGGTAGGAGCCGGGCTAACGTTTGGTAAGGACATACCTGGAGGTAAGCTCATCACGTGACGGGAAGCGTGCAGCACACGGGGGCCGAGGCGGGGGAGCGGTATGAGGTGTTTCACACCGACTGCCCCGCGCGCGATGTGGTCGACCACGTGACGAGCAGGTGGGGTGTCTGGGTGTTGATCTCCTTGCGGAGCAACGACCTCCGGTTCTACGAGCTGCGCGAGAGCATCCGGGGCATCAGCGAGAAGATGCTCGCCCAGACCCTGCGCGCGCTGGTCCAGGACGGCCTGGTCTGGCGGAAGGTCGAGCCGACGACGCCGCCCCAGGTCACCTACGGGCTGACCGAGTTCGGTCGGGACCTCGGCGAGCCGCTGACGGAGCTGTTCGACCGGATCACACGACGGCTGTCGCCGCGCAGCGCGGGATAGCACGGTGGTGGTCGGCACCCGACGGCCGACAGCCGACACCCGGCGGTTGCCCGGGCTTCGCCTGAGCACCCCAGCACCCCAGCACCCCGGCATCCCGGCATCCCGGCACCCCGGCATCCCGGCACCCCGGCATCCCGGCATCCCGGCGTTCGGCGGGCTCACGGCCGCCGGGCGTGCACGGCCCTCCGCGCTCCGAGCGGGACGTTCA
The DNA here is from genome assembly GCF_044745805.1 of Kitasatospora sp. NPDC086801. Classification (NCBI taxonomy): domain Bacteria; kingdom Bacillati; phylum Actinomycetota; class Actinomycetes; order Kitasatosporales; family Streptomycetaceae; genus Kitasatospora; species Kitasatospora sp. NPDC086801. The sequence goes on along the minus strand of NZ_JBIVAX010000054.1, from coordinate 13,801 downwards.
CGAAATGATGGCTGCGGGTAGTCGATTGAGTGCGAAAGGTCATCGAAATGGGGGGGGTGTTGCAAGGAGCGACGATGCCGGAACACGAACAGTTCGGCGTGCGGGCTGAGGCCGACGGGCCGGCGAGCCGGACCGGAAGGGTCCCGCCGCAGGCGAGTGCGGAGGAGGCCCCAGGGGTCGACCCCGCCCCCGAGGAAGGCAGACCGCCCGGCCGGGCGGCGCCGGCCGGGGCGGAGAGCGGATCCACCGATGTCGACGCCGCGGTGGCCTGGCCGGACCTGATGCTGCCGCTGCTGCGCACCCCGACGACCGACCGCCCGCTGGTGACCGGCGAACCCGGCGCGGACGACCTGGGGCCGGCCGAGGTGGCCGCGGTCCTGGACCTCGCGCTGCTGGTGGGCGAGTTGATGCTGGCCTGTGGCGAGGCCGCGGAGGACGTCGAGGCCGCCATGCTCGCCGTCGCGCAGGCCTACCGGGCCCAGCCCTGCGATCCCCAGGTCACCTTCACCCGGGTGGCGATCTCGTACCAGCAGGGCCCTTCGGAGCCGCCGGTGACGGTCGAGCGGTCCGTGCGCCACCCGGCCGGGGACTACGCGCGGCTGGCCGTGCTCTTCCGGCTGGTCACCGAGATCACGATCGGCGGACTCGTCGTCGACGACGCCCACCGCCGGGTGAGGGCCGTGCGCCGGCACTGCCGCCGTTACCCCTCCTGGCTCCTGGTCCTGTCCTCCGGCCTGCTGGCCGGCGCCGCGACGCTGCTGGTCGGCGGCCGGGCCGACGCCCGGGCCTGGCTGGTGTTCGTCAGCGCCGTCGCCGCGGCGCTGGCGGGCGACCGGCTCTCGGCGCTGGTCGGACGCCACGACCTCCCGGAGTTCTACCGGATCGCGACGGCCGCGACCCCGGCGGCGGTGATCGGCATCCTGCTGTCCTTCAACGGGCTGCACCTGCGCGGATCGGTGGTGATCACCGGAGGGCTGTACACGCTCCTGCCCGGATGGCCCATGGTGGCGGCGGCGCAGGACGGCCTCGCGGGCTTCTACCTCACCGCCGCCGCCCGCCTGCTGGAGACGCTGTACCTGATGGCCGGCGTGGTGGTCGGGGTGATGACCGTGCTCTACATCGGCGTCAACAACGGCGCCGACCTGGCGGCCCAGCCCGTCCCCGTCGCGGCGTCGAACCCGCCGCTCCAACTGGTGGCGGCGCTCCTGCTCACCCTGGCCTTCGCGGTGCTGCTCAACACCGAGCCGGGCACGCTCCCGGCCGTCCTGCTCAACAGCGGGGTCGGCTGGACGACGTACGGCGTGCTGGTCAACGCCGGTGGCGGGCCCATCATGGCCACCGGCCTCGCCGCCGGGCTGGTGGGCCTGTCCGGCCAGCTCATGGCCCGGTACCGGGGAAGCTCCTCACTGCCGTACGTCACCGCGGCCCTGGGGCCGCTGCTGCCCGGCTCGCTGCTGTACTTCGGGCTGCTCGCCTTCGTCCGGGGCGAGCCCGAGATCGGGCTCGGCGGCGTCGGGCGCGCCACGGCCACGGCGATGGCCGTGGCCATCGGCGTGAACCTGGGCCGCGAGGTCGCCCGCCTGTTCCTCCCCGCCCCGGGCGTGGCCGCGGCCTCCGGTCGCCGCGGCGGCCGCCACCGCCGCTGAGGGAGGAGGACGGCACCGTGCGGCTGTCAGCGTCGGCACCTGCGTGGTGTCGGCGCCGACAGCCGCACGAGCCGGTGGACGGGTGGAGCAGTGGGCGGGAGCGGGTGGATCGGAAGTGGGACGGGTGGATCAGAAGTAGTGGCGACGCCCGCCGACGGCGTGCCCGACGGAGCCCGCGATCCACAGGACGAGGCCGATGATGGCGAGGATGATGCCGATGGTCCACAGGATCGAGATCCCGGTGACGAAACCGATGATGAGCAGGATGACGCCGAGGACGATCACGAGGTCCTCCCGGGTGGTGACGGGGACGGTTGTCAGGAGGGGCGGCCCGGCCGTTCGACGGTCGATGCCGGAGCCGTCCGGGAGTGGCGGAGCCGTCGCTTCTCCGGCCACACCCATCAGTCGCGTGTACCGCTCCGCGGGCCGGGCAAACCCTCCGGCCCGCAGCGGAACGGATTCGGTTGCTCCTCCGGCAGCGCGCCGTGCTCTCCGCAGGGCCCGTCCCGGTGTCAGTGCTCCTCGTCCCGGCCCCCGGGGGACGGCGTACGGGCCGCGGACCTGCGTCGGCGCACGCACCGGACGATGAGGGCGATGACGACCACCACGGCGAGCAGGGCGGCGACGGTGCGGCCGACGGTGCCCTCGACCTTGGTGTAGGCGGCCCCGGCGAAGTAGCCGAGGAGGGGGAACCCGATGCCCCAGACGAGGCCGCCGAGGGCGTTGAAGAGGAGGAAACGGCGGTACGGCAGGTGGGAGGCGCCGGCCAGGGTGGGCACGACGGGGCGGAAGAAGGCGACGAAGCGGCCGAAGAAGACGGCGGCCGGCCCCCGTCGGCGGATCAGGTCACGTGCTCTGCCGACCTGCGCCTCGTGGCGTCGCAGCGGGCGGGTGCCGAGGACCGCCGGGCCGATGCGGCGGCCGATCTCGTAGGCGACGGAGTCCCCCAGGACGGCCGCGCCGACCACGGCGAGGACCAGCCAGCCGATGGACACCCTGCCCTGGTGCGCGAGGAAACCGCCGAGGACGGCGGCGCTCTCGCCGGGGATGACGAAGCTGAAGAAGAGGGCGTCCTCGGCGAAGACGAGCGCGGCGACGACCGCGCACACGATCGGGCCGGACAGACCGTCCAGCCAGTCGGTGATCGAGTGCATCAGCCACCCCGTTCGGGATCTGCGGTCCCTTTCATCCTCAATGTAACGCTTGCGGCTTTCACCCGAGTCGCCGTCCGAGTCGCCGTCCGAGTCACCGCCCGAGTCACCGCCGGTGACGGCCGCCAGCAGGTTCGGCGCCTCGTGGCGGGAGCCGGGGCCGAGTGGACTGCCTGGCGGGGACAGCCGAGTGGGTGCTCCACCCGCTCGGCTGACGCGCCCTCCGTCTGGGGCGCCGCGGAGCTCACGCCGGTCGGACCGCGGGAGATTCGGGGGATCCGGGCAGGGGCGTCCGCGGTGTCTCGTACGCTCGGTGTCATGGAGCACGCCGTCCCTGACCACGCGTACGACCCCGCCGACCCGCAGCCGCCCGAGGGCGACGCCTGGCAGCGCCTTGCCGTGTACTCCTACCTGACTGCTCCCGAGCGCCTCGAATACGTGGCCGTGATGCGGGTGTTCTGCTCGACGCTGCTCGCGGACCTCGCCGTGCCGGACGTGCTGGCCAGGCTCGCGCGGGACGGGGAGCGGCAGGGGCGGCTCGACGCCGAGGTCCTCACGGCGCGGCTGGAGCAGTTGGTGAAGTGGGGGAACCTGCTGCGCAGCAGTCACACGGTGAGGGCCGCCAGCATCGCCGAGTACCAGCGCACCCGGGCCCGGTACCAGCTCTCCAAGCCCGGCGAGCAGGTGCAGCGCGACGCCGAGGAGGTGCTGGCGAGTGCCGACGCGGCGCGCGAGGTCAGCAGCGAACTGCTGACGCTGGTGGACCGTGGGCTGCGGGACATCGTGGCGGCCGTCCGAACGCCGGGCGGGGCCGATCCGCAGGAGGCGTTGGAGAAGGTCAGCACGCTGTTCGTGCAGTTCGCCGAGTTCGCCGAGTCGGTGCGGGACTTCTACGCCTACCTCGGCCAGGTGCTCGCCCGGTACGACCTGGACGGTGCCGAGTACCAGGGCTTCAAGGAACTGCTGCTCGACTACGTGGAGGCGATCACCGAGGAGGTGGCGTTCCGCTCGCCGAGGATCGCGGCCGGCCTGGCCCAGCTCTGGCCCGACCTGCCGGGGCTCCTGGAACTGATCGGTGCTCATGCCCCGGGGCTGGGTGCGCCGACCGGTGGCCTGCCGGAGACCCGGGTGCAGCGCAGCCGCGGGCGCGAGCTGGCGGACTGGGAGGGCCTGCGCGGGTGGTTCGTGGACACCGACGGACGCGGCAGCCAGGTGGATCAGCTCCGGGACGCGACCCTGCGCGCGCTGCAGTCACTGCTGGCCAACGCCAAGCGGATGCTGCGCTCGGCGGCGGGGGAGATGTCCCGCCGCCGGGACCTGCTGCGGCTCGCGGCGTGGTTCGACGCCGCCGACCCCGAGGAGGCCCACGACCTGGCGGTGGCGGCGTTCGGGCTCTACAGCGCGCGGCACCTGGGCGTGGCACCGGATCCCGACGGCACGGTGCCCGCGTACGTGAGTTGGTGGAGCGGCCCGGCCGTCGAGGTCCCGGTGGCGCTGCGCGAGCGCGGCAGCCGGGCGCAGCGGGGCCGGTCCGCGGCTGTCGAGGACCACTCCGAGCAGAAGGCCAGGCTGCTCGAACAGGCCCGTGGGCAGGCCGCCGCCCGCCAGGCGGCCGCCGACGAACTGCGCAGCGCGTCCGGGCGGTTCGGGCAGCTGCGGCTGAGTGCCGCCGCGATGGGCCTGCTGCTGGAGCTGCTGACCTCGGCGCTCGGGAACTCCAGGCTGCGGTGGGCGGACCCGACGGCGCCGCCCGGGTTCGGTCTGGAGGACGCCCAGGCCGTCGACGCCGAACTCGATCTGCGCCTGACGTTGCGCCGGGCGGTGGGCACGCGGACCGTGCTGCGCTCGGTGGACGGTGACCTGGCGGTGGACGACGTGGAGATCGCGGTCACCGTGTGCGAGGCGGTGGACGACGTGGAGGTCGCGGTCACCGTGTGCGAGGCGGTGGACGACGTGGAGGTCGCGGTCACCGTGTGCGAGGCGGCGGCCGGCGTGGAGGTGAGCGCGTAGTGGCGCTGCCCTCCGCCCACGACGTCGCGCTCGCCGCCGAGCGGCGCAGTGCTGCCCGCCTGCTGCTGCGCCACCCGCTGGTCACCGCCGACGGGCCGCACGCCGACGTCTTCCCGCTGGTGCGCCGGCACGCGGACTGGCTGGCCCAGCGGTTCCAGCAGGTGCTCGGGTACCGACTCCTCGTGGAGGCTTCCTTCGCGCGGCTCTTCAAGGCCGGCCTCGGGCCGGGTTCCGGTCACCGACTGGAGCGTTCGACCGGTACGCCGTTCTCGCCGCGGACCTACGCCTACCTGGCGCTGGCCCTCTCCGTCCTGGTGACCGCACCCGAGCAGGTCCTGCTCTCCCAGCTGGTCACCGATGTCCGGGCGGCGGCGGCCGACGCCGGTCTCGTCGTCGAGGACTCCGGTCGGCCGGTGGAGAAGCGGACCCTGGCGGCCGCGCTACGCCAACTCGTCGACTGGGGCGCGCTGTCCGAGACCGAGGGCAGCGTCGGCTCGGTCGCCGCGGAGGCCGGCGGTGAGGCCCTGCTGACCGTCAACCGGGAGATCGCCCGCTCGATGGTCGCCGGGCCGCTGACGCAGAGCGTCGATGGCGCGGACCTCGTGCGGCGGTCCGCCGATCCCGGTTTCGGTGGGCCGCGCACCTACGTACGCCGCCGACTGGTCGAGACCCCGGTCGTCTACCTCGACGAGCTCACCGACGCGGAGCGCGACTGGCTGCGGACCAGGCAGCGGCGGGAGGCCGAGGCGTTCGTCGAACTGCTCGGTCTGGAAGCCGAGATCCGGGCCGAGGGCGTCGCGATGATCGACCCGGACGACGAGCTGACCGACGTCCGGCTCCCGGGCACCGGGACGGTCGCGCAGGCCGCGCTCCTGCTGGTCGACCGGCTGGTGCGACGGCTGCGGCCCGATGAGGCGGGCCATCCGGCGGTCGGCGGCCGCCTCACCATCGGCGTGCCGATACCGCCCGGCCTGGTCGGCGAGATCCTCGGCGAACTGGTCGAACAGTACGGGCGGCGTGCCAACTGGCAGCGCGGCTACCTGGACAGTCCGGCCCTGCTGAGGGCCGATGCCCTCGAACTCCTCGGTCACATGCGACTGGTGGCCCCGGCCGGGTCGCTGCGCGCCGACGGCCACGGCGTGCCGGCGCAGTACGAGACCACCGCCCCCGAGGGACGGCCCGTCACCGACGTGGCGGCGGCCCGCAGGGCGGTCGCGGGCGAGTGGGTCCTGCTCGCCGCGGCCGGCCGCTACGCCACGACCGTCTCGATCAAGCACGCCGCTCAACGGGCACCGCAGCCCGACCGACAGGGAGAGCCCGCTTCGTGAACCGCCGTCCGGCCCACCCGGCCCCACCGCACGCGGCCCACCCGGCCCCGCAGCACGCGGCCCCGCACCGCTTCCGGCTCAACCGTGCCGGGATTCTCAACGTCTGGCAGTACGACCAGCAGGAGTTCGCGTTCGGCGAAGGCCGTCTGCTGCTGCGCGGCAAGAACGGTGCGGGCAAGTCCAAGGCGCTGGAGATGCTGCTGCCCTACCTGCTCGACGGCGACGCCCGCGCCCTCGACGCGACGGGGACCGGCCGCACCACCCTGGCCTGGCTGATGCTCGACGGCTTCGAACAGACCAACCGGCTGGGCTATCTGTGGGTCGAGTTCCGCCGCACCGACGAGGAGGGGGCCGAGCGGTACCTGACGGTCGGCGCCGCCGTGCGCGCCTCGAAGTCCACCAACTCGGCCACACCGTTCTTCTTCACGACCGCGATGCGGATCGGGGCGGACCTCCAGCTGGTCGAGTCCGGCCAGCCGTTGCCGCTCGACCGGCTGCGCGCCGCCGTCGGTGCGGGCACCGTGCTGGACAGCGCCCGCGACCACCGGACCAGGGTGGCCCGTGAGCTGTTCGGGCTGACCGACGCCCCGCGCTACCGCAACCTCATCCACCTGCTGCACCGGCTGCGCCGCCCGACGACCGGCGACCGCATCGAATCCGGCGGCCTGGTGACCGTGCTCGGCGAGACCCTCCCCGCACTGGACGACGACGTGATCGACAACGTCGCGCGCAACCTCGACGACCTCGACAGCGTCCGTACGGACCTCGGGCGGCTGGAACGGACCAACGAGGCGCTGCACCGGTTCCTGGGGAGCTACCGCGGCTACCTCCACGGAGCCCTGCGCCGACGTTCGGGCGAGGTCGTCGCGGAACTCCGCAAGCTCGCCGATCGGCGCCTGGCCGCCGGGGAGGCGACCCGGCGGCTGGCCGAATTCCGGGGCGAGGAGGGCGAGGCCCGGGAGCGCCACGAGCAGCTGGCCGAGGAGCAGGGCAGCGCCCAGGCGGATCTCGTCACCCTGCGGACGAGTGCGGGCTACCGGAGCCTGTCCGAACTCGGCGAGCGGCGGCGCACGGTCGAGGCGGTCCACGCGACGGCCGGAGCCAGCCACTCGGCGTTCCGGCTGGCGCACGGCGCGCAGCTGGCGGCCGGTGCCGCGCTCACCGCCGGCGCCCAGCGCACGGGCGGTGAACTCCGCGAGCTGGGCGTCGCGCACCGTGAACTCCGCGAGCTGGCCGACCGCTCCGGCCTGGCACCGGCACACCTCGGCGATCCGGTGGCGGGCTCCGTCTCGGTGCTCGCCGCCGCGGCCGAGCACGAGAGCGCCGATCCGGACGGTGGCACCGAACTCCTGCGCGACGAGCGGGTGGAGGCCTTCGACACCGCTGCCCTGGCCACCGCTCTGCGCTCCTGGAACGCCCAGCTCGCCGCCGCCGAGCCGGTGCTCAAGAGCCGGCTCCGCGCGGTGGCGGAACTCGCCACCCAGCTGGAGGCGGTGCGGGAGGCGCGGACGGCGGCCCGGGAGGCCGACACCGAGCACGAGCGGCTGGCGGAGCAGGCCCAGGACGCGGCCGCCCTGGTGGCGGACCGGCAGGCGGCGGTCGTCACGCAGGGGGAGGCGTACGCGGCCGCGGTCGACGCGTGGGCCGGGCTCCTGGAGGCCCGGACCGGTCGCCCGGTCGACGCCGTGCGCGAGGCGGTGCGCCGCGACCCGTCCACGGACGCCGCGTTCGCGCAGCGGACACTGCCCGCCTCGGTCGGGGACGAGGTGGGTTCCGCCGCCTACGAAGCACTTGAGGCCCATCGGCAGGCGCTGGCGGACCAGCGCGAACAGGCGGCCCTGGTGGCCGGCGGCCTCGCCCGCACGCTCGACGCGCTGCGGGAGGAGCGGGCCGGCTGGGAGCGGCGGAGCGACCCCGTGCCCCCGAGGCCGCCGCTGCGGGACGCCCCCCGGCTCCCGGACGGCGGCGCCCCGCTGTACCGGCTGGTCGACTTCCTGCCGGGCCTGCCCGAGGCCCACCGGGCGGGCCTTGAAGCGGCGTTGGAGGCGGCCGGACTGCTCGACGCCTGGGTCCGCGCGGACGGCGTCCTGCTCGACCCGCAGACCCGGGACACCGTGCTCACCCCCGCCGGGCCGGTCGGCGGCCCGTCGCTCGCCGACGCGCTGCGCCCGGTTCCGGTGCCCGGCAGCGGTGTGACGGACGATCAGGTGGGCCGCATCCTGGCGGCGGTCGCGCTCGTGCCGGGAGGCGCCGACCTCCCGGCCGCGCCGGGAGGCGCGGTGAGCACCGACGGCCGGTGGCGGCTCGGCATCGCGAGCGGTGCCCACGCGAAGCCCGTGGCCGAGTACGTGGGAGCCGCCGTGCGGGCCGAGACCCGCCGGCGGCGCATCGCCGAGCTCGGCGAGCGCATCGCCGTGGTCGAGCACGACCTGGCGGCGGCCGCCGCCCGCGTCGCGGAGCTGACGCGACGTCGTACCGGCATCGACGAACTGCTGCGGCGCCCGCCGAGCAGTCAGGCTCTCACCGGGGCCTGGGCGCACCTGGAGGAAGCCCAACGGATCGCGGACGGTCTCCAGCGAGCGGCCGTGCTCGCGGCCCGCGCCGCCCAGGACGCCCGGGCCGCCTGCGTCGAGGCCCGCCGTCACGCCGAGGCCGCCGCCACCGCGCACGCCCTGCCGACCGATCCGAACGCGCTGTCCGTGGTGCGCTCCGCGTCGGACGGCCTGGCCGACGGCATCCGGCGGATCAGGCGACGCATCGGCTCCGCCGCCGATGCCCTGGCCGCCCACCGCGAGGAGCGCCGGAGCTACGACCGGGCCCGCACCACCCGGGAGGAGGCCGACGTGGAGTACCTGCGGTGGGTGGCCCGGTTGACGGCGGCCCGCCGGGACATCCGGAAGCTGGAGAGCGCCGTCGGAGCCACCGAGCAGGAGATCCTCGCCGAGGAACAGGCCGTGGTGCGGCGCCTCGACGAGATCGGCGGGGAACTGCCCAAGGCACGGCGCCAGGCCGAGCGCCTGCACGACGAGGTGGTGCGCGCCGAACAGGACGAGCGGACCAGGCGCGCCGAACTCGTGGCGCAGCAGGACGAGGTGATCCGCTGCGGGCGTTCCCTGCGCACCGCCCTGGCGACGCCCGACATCGTGCGCGGAGCCGTCCTCGGCGAGCACGTCGACGAGCTCTCGATCCCGGACCCGGCCCACGAGGACGCCAGGACCAGGCTGCGAGCTCTCCAGGACCTGGTCGACGCGGCGCGCCGCAGCCTCGACCCCGAGCACCGCGACGTCTCCGACACCACGTTGCTCAACCGGTTCAACGAACTGCGGGACCAGCTCGCCGGAGGGTACGACGCCACGCTGGAGGAGCCCGACGGCATCAAGATCTGCCGCCTCGTCGACGACACCGGGCCGCACGACGTGGCGCTGGTCGGCGAGCGCATCGCCAACCGGGCCGCCGACGCGCGAGCCCGGTTGACCGAACGCGAGCGGGAGGTCTTCCAGCGCTTCCTCACCGGGGAGCTGGGCGACCACCTCGCCTCGCAGCTGCTCGCGGCGGGAGCGCTGGTCGACGCGCTCAACGCCACCCTGGACTCCGTGCGCACCTCGCACGGCCTCGGCATCGAGCTCGACTGGCGGCTGGCCGACAGCGTCGACGCCGATGTGCGGGCCGCCGTCGACCTGCTCCGCAGTCCGTCCGGTCTGCGGACCCGCGAGCAGTCGGAGCAACTGCGGGAGGTCCTGCAACGCCGCATCGAGGACGCGCGCCGCGCGGACCCGGCCGTCGGCTACGCCGCCCATCTGCGCACCGCGCTCGACTACCGGACCTGGTTCACCTTCCAGCCGTGGGTGCTGGACGAGGCCTCCTCGGCCACGCGCCGGCGGAAGTTCACCGGGCGCACCGGGCTCAGCCAGGGCGAGCAGCGCGTCCTGTCCTATCTCGCGCTCTTCGCCGCGGCCGCCGCGCAGTTCACCACGCTGGCCGAGAGCGCCCCGCACGCGCCCCGGCTGATCCTGCTGGACGACGCCTTCGCCAAGGTCGACGAGCCCACCCACGCCCGACTCGGCCGGATCCTCGTCGATCTCGACCTCGACTTCGTCCTCACCAGCGAGCGCCTGATGGGCAACTGGCCCGACGTGCCGGCGCTCCAGATCTACGAGTGCCTGCGCGATCCGCACGTCCGCGGCGTCGCCACCCTGCACTACACCTGGAACGGGCGCAACCGCCGGCTGGTGAGCGTGTGACTCTGCCCCCGCAGACCCGGGGATTCCTGGCACAGCCGGCGCTGGGCCGACTGTGGACGGCGGTCCGCACCCGGCTGGAACGCAACGGACTCCAGCTGGCCGGCAGCCTCCGGCTGGACGGCCTCGGCGCGGCGGAGCGCGAGGCGCTGTCGCTGCTGCTCGGCCGCCGGATCACCACGGGCGCCGCCACGATCCGGCTCGCGGACCTGGACACCCGGCTGCGATCCACGGCGGCGGGCTGCGGGTTGATCACGGCCGTCGAACAGCTGGGGCCGCCGCTGACCGACCGGCGCGCGGCCCGGGACACCGGACGGCAGGAGCGCGCCGCGCTCTGGGGGGCGGCCGAAGCGGCCGTCGCCGCCTCCCCGCTCGCCGGTCAGGACTGGGTGGGTGACTGGCTCGACGACCTGCGCCGCGGCGGCGCCGTCGGCAGGCTCTCCCCGGAGGACGCGACGGTCCTGCTCCGCCAGGCGATCCAGGTCCTCGGCCTGCTCCGGCCGGACCTGCTCCGGCCGGACCGGGACGAGGAGGCGGGGCCGTACGGGCGGGCGGAGCTGGCGACCCGGGTGACCGGCACCGCGCACGGGCTGGACGACGATACGGCGCTGTCCCGACTGGTCCTCCGGGGCCTCGCGCGGGCCATGGGCAGCGAGCCGCCGGAGGACGCACCCGGTCGCCGCGCCCTGTGGCGGGCCGCCGCCGTCGTCCCTGACGAGGTGTCGAGCACCGTGCTCACCTACGGTCTGCGCCCGGTGGGCCAGGGGTGGCGCCAGCGGGCGCTCCGGGAACGGGCCGACCACCACGCGGAGACGCATCTGACGCTCCGTGAACTTCGCTCCCTGGACCTCGAACTTCCGTCGAGCACCCCGGTGTACATCTGCGAGAACCCCCGGGTGGTCGAGGCGGCGGCCGAAGCCCGCTGCGCGGCCACCCTGGTCTGCACCTCCGGCAGCGCCTCCACCGTCGTGCTGGAACTGCTCGACCGGCTTGCGGCCGCCGGCCTGCCGCTGCTCTACCACGGCGACTTCGACTGGCCGGGCATCGCCCTCGCCAATCGCGTCGTCCGGCGCTGCGCGGCCCTTCCGTGGCGGATGGCGGCCCATGACTACGAACAACTCGCCGCCCACGCCCGGTCGCAGGGCAGCCCACCCGTCCCGCTCGCCGGTGGTCCGGTGGAGGCGAGCTGGGATGCCGGTCTGGCCGCCGCCATGACGGCGGTGAACGCGGCCCTGCACGAGGAGTCGGCGCTCGACTGGCTGCTCGCCGACCTGGGGCCGGCCCCGACCGGTGGCGGACGGCGGGCAGGGTGCGCCGGTCGCCCCGCGGTGCCCTGGCGCCCTTCGCCGTCGGAGCCCGCACGTGCATCGGGGGCGACTTCGCCCCTACCGAAGCAACCCTCGCCCTGGCCGCCGTCGCGGCGCGCCGGCGGCTGACGCCCGCCCCCGGCACCCGGGTCCGCCCAGCGGCCCGGAGCATCCCGTGCCCCCGGGGCTGATCGTGCTCCCGATAGCTCGGATCCGGTGACAGCCGCTCCACCGCGAGGTGCCGGCCGGCCGGCATACACCCGAGTAGTGCAGGGTCCGACGGCGCTGGGATGCGGCCTGCTACCCGTGATGCCTCAATGAAGGAGGTCCCAGCCCCCGTGAGAGACCTTCGCCCGCGCGGCCTCGGCGCCGACGCGCATCTGCGAGCCATGCAGGACGGCATTCCCTCCGGACGGCTGCCCCACGCACACCCACCCTCCGCCCGTTCGGCATGGCCCAGCACACACCCGGGAGTCACCAGTGGAATTCGTCGGCTATTTCACCCAATGGGGTATCTACGGAAAGAAGTTCTTTCTGAAGACCATCGACGACAACGGGACGGCGGCGAAGCTGACCATCCTCAACTACGCGTTCGAGAACATCACCTCCGGCGACGTCAAGGAGTCGGATACCTATCCGGAGGGCTATCGGGGTTACAGCTGCTTCGAAGAGGTCAGACACGCCCCCGACTACGAGGTGCGGAAAGCGGATGACGCGGTGAACGTCGCGGACGCCGGCGCCGACTACCTCACCCCGTTCCAGAACGCGGGGGAGCAGAAGCCCATCGGGAACGACGACCCGGGCTGGGGTGCGAAGCAGCTCATGGGCAACTTCAACCAGCTCAAGAAGCTCAAGGCCAAGCACAAGGACCTGAAGGTCCTGGTCTCGCTCGGCGGTTGGAGCTTCAGCCGGAACTTCTCGGTTGCCGCGAAGACGCCGGAGAGCAGGAAGGCACTGGTGTCCTCGTGCATCGACCTGTTCATCAAGGGAAACCTTCCCGAGAAGATCTGGGTGCAGAACTACCAGGACGCCTCCGACATCCGACTGAAGCAGGAGTACGGCGGAACCGGCGCGGCCCGCGGGATCTTCGACGGCATCGACATCGACTGGGAGTGGCCCGGCTGCGACAAGGGGCTCACCGGAAACACGTACGACAAGGACCACGACCGGGCGAACCTCGTGGAGCTGCTGAAGGAGTTCCGCAAACAGCTCGACGAGCTCGACGTCCACGAGTACAAGCCGGTCGGTGGGAGGTTCCTGCTGACCGCCTTCCTCCCGGCCGACCCGGAGATCATCAAGGCCGGCTGGGACGTCCAGGCGATCATGGACGTCCTGGACTTCGGCAACCTCCAGGGGTACGACTACCGCGGGCCCTTCGCCAGCCCGTACATCACAGGGCATCAGTCCCCGCTCCACGCGGTCAAGAGCGACCCCGTGCAACCCCCGCTGTGCGTGGAGGACGCCGTCGACGCCTGGGCCGGTGACAAGGGCAGGAACCTGCACAAGCTCAACCTCGGCATCCCCTACTACGCCCGGGGCTGGGCAGGGGTCGAGAACGGCAGCAAGGACGGCCTGTTCAAGAGCGCCGAGCGGCCGGTCGAGGTGGGTTCGCAGCCGGATATCAAAATGTATGAGAAGGGGATCGTCAGCTTCAAGGACCTCAGGGCCGCGTACCTCGAAGGATCCTCCTATACGCGCTTCGAGGACCTGGAGAGCGGTTCCGCCTGGCTGTACAGCGAGAACAAGAAGGTCTTCTGGACGGTGGACGACGGGCCCGTCGTCCACAACAAGGCGAAGTACGCGAAGGACAGGGGCATGGCCGGAGTGATGGTCTACCCGCTCGACGGCGACGACGACGGAACCGGCTTCCTGTCGACCAAGATCCGGAACGGGCTCGACGGGAGATGAACACCCGCTCTCCTGGGGCCTGAACAGCACCCTGGAGCCGAGGAAGTCGTGGGACTGGGACGGCCGCGGGCGGACCGGGCCGTAGATGATACCGGCACTCTGTCATACAGGATCCGAATTAGTACTCCAGCTGTAGATCACGATCATGCTTGGGTCGCGGCTTGGCGTCTGTAGTGACTGGCCTGGGAACGGGCTTGATGACGACGTCTCCAG
>NZ_JBIVAX010000053.1:0-50355 GCF_044745805.1 Kitasatospora sp. NPDC086801 | reverse complement strand
CGGGCGGGTTTTTCCCCCCAGGCCAGGGGTGTTTCCACCCGGGGCGGGCCCCCGGGGCCGGCACGGGGGGGCCAACGGGGGGGGCCCCGGCCGGGCGCTGGGCGGGCGGGGCCCGCCGGGGCCGGAGGTGGTCAGACCTTGAGGTACTTGCGCAGCGTGAAGAACGCCGCCACACCGGCCATGCCCATACCGACCACGATCAGCAGCGGTATCACCGCGAGCACCGAACCGAGGCCGATGAAGTGGATGAACTGCACCCGGTCGGCCAGCCAGTTCTGGACGAAGAAGTGTCCGCCGACCAGCAGCCCGGAGGCCATGATCGCGCCGAGCAGCGCGGAGAACGCGGCCTCGGCGATGAACGGCATCTGGACGTAGAAGTTCGAGGCACCGACCAGGCGCATGATGCCGGTTTCGCGCCGCCTGCTGTACGCCGACACCCGGACGGTGTTGACGATCAGCAGCAGGGCGACGAACAGCATCAGCACCATGATCACGAAGGCCGCCGTCTGGAGGCCGTTGAGCAGGCCGAACAGGTTCTCCAGGATCTTCCGCTGGTCCTCGACCGACTTGACGCCGGGTTTGCCGGCGAAGGCGCTCTGGATGACGTCGTACTTGGTCGGGTCGTTCAGCTTGACCCGCCAGGACTGCGGCATCGCGTCCGGGCCCAGGACGGAGATGAGCGGGTTGTCCGGGTTCATCTCCTTCCAGTGCTTGTACGCCTCGGCGGAGCTCTCGAAGGTCGACGACTGGACCACCGAGTCCATCTTGTCCAGCTGGGCCTTGATGTCCTGCACCTGCTGGTCGGTGGCCGCACCCTTGTCGCACTGCGGCGAGTTGCGCGCGTCCGACTTGGTGCAGAAGTAGATGCTCACCTCGACCTTGTCGTACCAGTACCCCTTCATGGAGTTCACCTGGTCGCGGACCAGGAGCGAGGAACCGGCCAGGGCGAGGGAGAGCGCGACACTGACCACGACCGCGATGGTCATCGTCAGGTTGCGGCGGAGACCCACACCGATCTCCGACAGAACGAACTGGGCACGCATGCGGGTAACAACTCCAGGGTCGGTACTGCTGGTCTGGCGACGCGGGCGGACGGCCCTACGGGTTCAGCGCCGGCTGCGCCGGTCGGTCAGTGCTGGTATCCGTAGACGCCGCGGGCCTGGTCGCGGACGAGCAGCCCCTTGTCGAGCTCGATGACGCGCTTGCGCATCTGGTCGACGATGGCCTGGTCGTGGGTGGCCATCAGCACCGTGGTGCCGGTGCGGTTGATGCGGTCGAGCAGCTTCATGATGCCGACCGAGTTCTGCGGGTCGAGGTTGCCGGTGGGCTCGTCCGCGATCAGCAGCATCGGACGGTTCACGAACGCGCGGGCGATCGCCACGCGCTGCTGCTCACCACCGGAGAGCTCGCCCGGCATGCGGTCCTCCTTGCCGCCGAGGCCGACCAGCTCCAGCACCTCGGGCACCACCTTGTTGATGGCGCTCTTGGGCTTGCCGATCACTTCGAGGGCGAAGGCGACGTTCTGCGCGACCGTCTTGTTGGGCAGCAGGCGGAAGTCCTGGAAGACGGTGCCCAGCTGGCGGCGCATGTGCGGCACCTTCCAGTTGGACAGCTTGCCGAGGTCCTTGCCCAGCACGTGCACCTCGCCCGTGGAGGGGCGCTCCTCGCGCAGGCACAGGCGCAGGAAGGTGGACTTGCCCGAGCCGGACGAGCCGACCAGGAAGACGAACTCGCCCTTCTCGATCTCCAGCGAGACGTTGTCCAGGGCGGGACGGTTCTGCTTGGGATATGTCTTGGAGACGTTGTCGAATCTGATCACGGCTGCATCACGGAGGCCATCCTAGGCGGCGCCAGTCCTCGGTCGGTCCACCCCGGGCGCCCGGCCCTGGGGCGGGCGGCGGGAGCGGAAAGGGCCGCTCCCGGTCTGGGACCATACGCGAATCGGCGGTCGGCGCGCAGGGCCCGCCCGGGCGGGCTTTCGAAATCTGGGGGAGAATGTCTGGTTATGCCCTGAAAATTGGGAGGCATCTCACAGCCCGGGAGCCGGAACGGTCAGAACCTGGCAGAGTGGAGGTGACGGCCGTGTTCGGCCGTTCCCCCGCACAGGGCAAGAAGAGGAACCAAAGCCCCGTCCGGTGCGTTGGCTGTAGCAGCGAGGAGGAGATCGCATGACCTGCGACCATCTGGTGTGCGCCAACTGCAACGGCCGCGTGAGCGACGGGCGTTGCGCGGTCTGCCGCGCCAACCGGGCCCGACTGCAGGAGCAGCAGGGTCCGTTCGCGGCGCTCTCCCCCGCGATGCTGCTGGCCCTGCTGGCCGGTCTGCTCGCGGTGGCGCTGCTCGCCCGGCAGGCACTGGCCTGAACCCACCGAGGCATACGAAGGGCCCCCGACCGCTGCGGTCGGGGGCCCTTCCGTTCCGCCGCCTACTGCGCGGCGGTCTCCCGCTGCTCGCGCCACCGGATGCCGGCCTCGATGCTGTGCTCGATGTCCATCGGGGCCGGCGTCCTCACGCTCAGCTCGCGGCTTCCCGCTGCTTCCTCCATCGGATGCCGGCCTCGATGAAGCCGTCGATGTCGCCGTCCAGCACGCCCTGCGGGTTGCCGACCTCGTACTCGGTCCGGACGTCCTTGACCATCTGGTACGGGTGCAGCACGTAGGAGCGCATCTGGTTGCCCCAGGAGCTGCCGCTGTCCTTCAGTGCGTCCATCGCCGCCCGCTCCTCCTGGCGGCGCCGCTCCAGCAGCTTCGCCTGGAGGACGTTCATCGCGGACGCCTTGTTCTGGATCTGCGAGCGCTCGTTCTGGCAGGAGACCACGACGCCGGTCGGGAGGTGCGTGATGCGCACCGCCGAGTCGGTGGTGTTGACGCCCTGGCCGCCGGGGCCGGAGGCGCGGTAGACGTCGATCCGCAGGTCGCCCTCGTCGATGTCGACGTGGTCGGACTGCTCGACGACCGGGAGCACCTCGACACCGGCGAAGGAGGTCTGCCGGCGGCCCTGGTTGTCGAACGGCGAGATGCGGACCAGGCGGTGGGTGCCCTGCTCGACCGAGAGGGTGCCGTAGGCGTACGGCGCCTTGACCGTGAAGGTCGCGGACTTGATGCCGGCCTCCTCGGCGTACGAGGTGTCGTACACCTCGGTGGGGTACCCGTGCCGCTCGGCCCAGCGCAGGTACATGCGCATCAGCTGCTCGGCGAAGTCGGCGGCGTCGACGCCACCGGCCTCGGCGCGGATGTTGATCAGCGCCTCGCGGGCGTCGTACTCGCCGGACAGGAGGGTGCGGACCTCCAGCTCCTCGACCGCCTTCTGGAGGGAGACCAGCTCGGCCTCGGCCTCGACCCGGGTGTCCGCGTCGTCCTCGGCCTCGGCCAGCTCGAACAGCACGCCCAGGTCGTCGATGCGGCTGCGCAGGCCCTCGACCTTGCGCAGTTCGCCCTGGAGGAAGGAGAGCCGGCTGGTCACCTTCTGGGCGTTCGCGATGTCGTCCCACAGGTTGGGGGCGCCTGCCGCCTCCTCCAGGACAGCGATGTCGGCCCGGATCTTGTCCAGGTCGAGGACGGCCTCGATCGACCCCATGGTCGTTTCGAGGTTCTTGAGCTCTTCGGAAGGATCGACGGCTGCCACGCCCCCAGGGTAATGGTTCCGGGGGTGGTCATGACGACACCGGGGGTCCTCCGGCCCTCCGGCACCCGCCCTGCGGCCCCTTTACGGCGCCCGCGGGGCCGTGCTGGACACCGCCGGGCGGGCCGGGTGGCCGGCGTCCGGGGCGGTGGCCGCGAAGGCCGTCCAGGCCGCGGCGGCGCCCGCCAGCAGCAGGACGGTGGCCAGCAGGACGGCCAGCAGCCGGCGGCGGCGCAGCAGCGCCTGCCGGTCCCGGCGGTGCCCGGTGCCCGGGGCGGTGCGCTGGGCGCGGGACTCCGCGGCGTACGCGGCCAGCTCGTCCGCGGAGGGGCGGCGCAGGCTGGTGTGGGTGTCCCGGGTGGAGTCGGGGGCGACGCCGGGCACCAGCGGGACGGCCGGGCCGCGGCGGCGCTTGTGGATGCCCGGGCCGGCGTCCACCTCGGCGTACACGGCCTCGCCGGGGGTCAGCGCCTCCTCCGCTGGGGCGCGGCCCTGGGAGGGGACGGCCAGCACCGGCAGGCCGGCCAGCGAGGGCAGCTGCTCGCGCAGCCGGGCGGCCAGCTCGGCGGCCCGCAGCCGGGAGGCCGGGGCCTTGGCCAGGCACTCGGAGATGATCCGCCACAGCCCGTCCGGCAGGCCGGGGATCGGCGGCACCTGCTCGGTGACGTGCCGGCGCAGCACCGCGCCGGTGTGGCCGCCGCCGAACGGGGTGAACCCGGCCAGCAGCTCGTACAGCACGGTCGCGAGGGCGTAGATGTCGACGGCGGCGCGCGGCTCCAGGCCCTCGATGATCTCCGGGGCGAGGTAGTCGGGGGTGCCGATGATCCGGGTGGCCCGGGTGCGGCGCGGGGCGTCGACCAGGCGGGCCACGCCGAAGTCGGTGAGCTTGGCGCGCGGGGCGCCGCCGGGGCCGGGGGCGGCGGCGAGGTCGAGCAGGACGTTCTCCGGCTTGACGTCGCGGTGGACGATGCCGGCCGCGTGCGCGGCGGCCAGGCCGTCGGCGACGTCCGCGATGACCGAGGCGGCGGTCTGCGGCGGGAGCGCGCCGTCGCGCTCCAGCCGGGAGCGCAGGTCGGTGCCCTGGACCAGCTCCATCACCAGGGCGAGGTCGCTGCCGTCCACGACCATGTCGCGCACGCCGACCACCCGGGGGTGGTCGAGGCTGGTCAGCGCGGCGCGCTCCTGGACGAAGCGGCCGACCAGCACCTGGTCGGCGGCCAGGTCCTCGCGCAGCAGCTTGACCGCCACCGGGCCGTCGGGCCCCTCACCGAGCCAGACCGTCCCGGCCGAACCCCGGCCGATCACCTGGTGGACGGTGTACCGGCTGCCGATCTTGCGTGCCAATGCTGCTCCGTGGGCGGCGCGGGAGCGCGCCCGGGGGTCCGGTGCGCTCGGTGGGGCGGGACAACAGCGACCAACCTACGCGCCCCGACGCCCCGCGCGGGCCGCCTGAGGGCCCTGGGCGGGCAGTCTCGGGCGAGAAATCTTGTGGATTGTCGACAAATCGTCAATCCCGCCGCGCGGGCCCGGTACTGGACCGGACGGGCCCGCGCGGCGGGACCTGGCCCGGCGTCAGTTCTTCGAGCTGCCGAACAGGGCGTCCGCCCAGTCGCGCACGGTGTTGAACCAGCCCTGGACGTTGTCCCAGTAGTGCGGCAGCGGCGTGAAGTTCCACAGCGCCACTCCGGCCACCACCAGCACCACCAGCACCAGCAGGCACCCCTTGAGGCAGCCGAGACCGGGGATGTACATCCGGTTGCGGCTGCGCGGGCGCCGCTCGCGCGGCGGGGCGGGCTCGCGGCGGGCCTGCTCGCGCGGCTCCTCCCGGTGCTGGGGTTCGCGGTGCTGCGGGGGTTCGCGGTGCTGCGGCGCCGGCGGCTCGGCCCGGCGCGGCACCGGGGTGGGCGGGGGCGGCGGCGGGTAGCCGCCCTGCGACTGCCCGTACCCGGCCGGGGCCGACCGGTAGCCGCCGGGTGGCTGCGGGCGTCCGCCGGGCCCGGGCTGCGGCTGACCGCCGCGGCCGGTCTGGCCGCCCTGACCGCCCTGGTAGGGCGGCGGGGCCACCGGCGGGCGCTGGGCGTACCCGGGCGGCGGGGGGCCCTGACGCCGCTGGTCCGGGTGGTAGCCGGGCGGCGGCTGCGGCTGGTAGCCGGGGCGGCCGCCGGGCCCGGCCTGCCCCCCTGCCCCGGCCTGGAAGGGCGGCGGGGCGACCTGCGGGTCCTCGAAGTCCTCCGGGCCGAAGTAGCCGACCTGGGTCTGCTGGTTGCGGTCCCGGGCCGCCCGCAGCTGCGTCTGCCACGGGTGCGGCGTCTCCTCCTTCGGCGTGCCCGGCGCGCCCGGCGGGGGCGGCGGCACGACGGTGGGCGGCATCACCTGGGTGCGGTCCGGGGCCCCGAACGGCGGGGCGGGCGGCGGCTGGGTGCTCATCACCCGGGTCGCCGCGGCCGGGTCGTACTGCGGGGCGGCCGGCGGCAGGTCGGGGACGCCCGCGCCGGCGAACGGGACGGAGGTCGGGCGCGGGTCCGGCAGCAGCAGCGAGCCGACCGCGAGCGCCTCGTCCACCGCCGCCGGGGAGGCGTGCACCCCGACGCCGGCCGCCACCACCCGCAGCGCGCGGGCCAGCGAGGTCGCGGACGGCCGCTGCGCCGGGTCCTTGCGCAGGCAGCGCTCGATCACCGTCCACAGCGGCTCGGGCATGGTGCTGGGCCGCTGCGGCTCCTGCGCCAGGTGGGCGTGGAGGAGCGCGATGGCGCTGTCGCCCTGGAACGGCTGGCGGCCGGTGACCAGCTCGTACAGCATGATCCCGGCGCCGTAGACGTCCACCGCGGAGGTCTGCGGGCGGCCCTCGGCGGACTCCGGGGCGATGTAGGCGGGGGTACCGACGAACTCGTGGGTGCGGGTGATGCCCGGGGAGTCGGCGAGGCGGGCGATGCCGAAGTCGGTCAGCATCGGGTGCATCTGCTCGGTGCCGTCCACCAGCACGGAGGCGAGCAGCACGTTGGCCGGCTTGAGGTCGCGGTGGACGATCCCGTCCTCGTGGCTGGCCGCCAGCGCGTCCGCGACCTGGGCCATCAGCAGGGCGCCGGCGATCGGGCTGAACGGGCCGTTGGCACGCAGGTAGCGGGCCAGGTCGGGGCCGTCGACCAGGTCCATCACCAGGGCCAGCAGCTCGCCCTCGACCACCAGGTCGCGGACCCGGACGATGTTCGGGTGGGTCAGTCGCAGCAGCAGCGCGCGCTCGCGCAGGAAGCGCATCACGACGTCCGGGTCGGCCGCCAGTTCCTCGCGCAGCACCTTGATCGCCACCAGCTGCCCGGGCTCACTGCCGGGCACCTGGACGTCGGGGCGCACCCGGCCGCGCCAGACCGTCCCGGTGGCACCCCGTCCGAGGGTCTCCTCAAGCAGATACTTGCTGCCGACTGGCCGCACCTGTCGCACTCCTCGTCGTGCCGCCCGCGCGGGGCGCTCCTCCGCCGGTGCGGTGAGCCTGCCGGGCCCGTGTCTGCGGCCACTCTAACGGTGTCCGTTCAGGTTTTTGGGGCGACCGGCAGGCCATCCCGGAGGGGTTGGGGGACATCCCCTAGGGGAGTTCCCGGACCGGTTCGGCGGGCCCGCCGACGGGGCCCCCGCCGCACCGGTTGACCTGACCCTCCGTCGCCTCCACCATGGCGATGATCGCAAGATCGTCAAATCCGGTACGGTGCGCGGACTGTCCGTGACGGATGGCAGGATGGACACTCGCCACTCGTGTGGCCCAAAGGGTCGCCGCGGCCGCCCCGCGCGCCCGCGACGACCCCGGGCAGCGGTACCAGGCTCCACACCAGCAGAAGGGACCCGCGGGCGAGATGCAGATCCGGCTGACCGTCCTCCGACCGCGCAGCGGCCCGGCCGCCGCCGGCTCCGCCATCCCCTACGTGGACGTGCTGGTCACCGCACCCGTCGGCACCGCGCTCGGCTCCCTCGCGGGCGCCCTCGCGGGCGCCGTCGGCGTGCGCGGGCCCCGGGCCGCCACCCACGTGCACCTGTACGCCGGGGCACACCGGGTGGACGAGCACACCCTGCTCGGCCACCCCCCGCTCCTCGACGGCGCCGTCCTCAGCCTCAACGAGCCCGACCCGACCGCCGACGACCCCGACGACACCCCCGCCGCCGCCGAACTGCGCGTGGTCGGCGGACCGGACGCCGGCGGAGTGCACCGGCTGCACGGCCGGGAGATCCGGATCGGCCGCTCCGGCGAGGCCGACGTCCCGCTCGACGACCCCGACGTCTCCCGGCTGCACCTGGCCCTGCACCTCGCCGACGACGGCAGGATCACCGTCCGCGACCTCGGCTCCACCAACGGCACCACCCTGGACGGCCGGCTCGTCCCGCCCGGCGCCCCCGAGGAAGCCGTCCCGCTGGAAGCCGGCACCCTGCTGCGCATCGGCGAATCCACCCTCCAGGTCGCCGCCCCCGACCCGGCCGACGGCCCCGGCACCGGCCGCACCGCCCTGCCCGACGGCCACGGCCACCTCCAGCTCGCCGCCCCCGGCCCGGTCCGCCCCGCCCCGCCGGTGGCCGAACCGCCCGCCGCCCCCGAACCCGCCCCCGGCCGGGGCCGCGGCCTGCGCTCGCTGCGGCTCGGCCGCGCCGCCGAACCGCCCGGCCAGGAGAGCGCCGAACGCCACCACACCGCCGTACGGCTGCGCCAGGCCGCCGCCCAGCGCGAACGGTGGCCGGATCTCGCCACCCTGCTGCTCAACGCCGTCGGCCCCGGCCCCCGGCTCTGGGAGCGCGGCCCCGGCCACCCCGACGCACTCACCCTGCGCCTGGGCACCGCCGACCGCCCCGGCGGCCCCGGCACCGCGCCCGGCACCATGCTGCCCGCCGTCCCCGTCACCCTCGACCTGCAGACCGCCGGCAGCCTCGGCCTCAGCGGACCGCGCGAACGCCTGGACGCGCTCACCCGCGCCGTCGTCGCCCAACTCGCCGCCCTGCACCCGCCGACCGGCCTGAGCCTGGTCGTCGTCGACGCCGACCCGGCCCGCACCCCCGACGAACGCGCCGACACCTGGGCCTGGGCCCTGTGGCTGCCCCACCTGCGCCCCGCCGACGGCCAGGACTGCCGCCTGCTGCTCGGCCTCGACGACGAACAGGCCACCGCCCGGCTGACCGAACTCACCGCCCGGCTCAGCGGCCCGACCGGCCTCGGCGGCCACCCCGCCACCGTCGTCATGGTGGACGGCCGCCCAACCACCGAGACCGCCCGGCAGGCCGTCGACCTGCTGCTGCGCCAGGGCCCGGCCGTCGGCATCTTCCCGATCTGCCTCGCCGAGCAGCCCGAACTGCTCCCCCGCGGCCTCGGCGCCACCGCCCTGATCACCGGCGAGGTCGGCACCCAGCTCTCCCTCGACCGCCCCGTCGCCCGCGGCCGGGAGACCCTGCACGAGGTCTCCCTGGACGCCGTCTCCGACGCCTGGGCCGAACGGCTCGCCCGTGTGCTCGCCCCGCTGCGCGAGGCCGCCCCGGCCGCCCGCGGCCCGCTGCCCGACGCACTGCGACTGCTCGACCTGCTCCAGCTCGACACCGTCACCCCGGCCAAGCTGTCCGCCCGCTGGGCCGCGCACGCCGACGGCATCGGCGCCGCCACCGCGCTGCTCGGCACCACCCGGGACGAACTCTGCACGCTCGACCTGGCCGACCCCGAACTCACCCTCCCCTCCCCCGACCCCGGCGGCCCGCACCTGCTCATCGGCGGCGCCCGCGGCTCCGGCAAGACCGAACTGCTGCGCACCCTGGTCGCCTCGCTCGCCGTCTCCGAACGCCCCGAGCGCCTGGCCGTCACCCTCATCGAGGGCCGGGCCACGGAGGACGGCTTGGACGGCTGCACCGAGCTGCCGCACGTCACCGGCCTGGTGAACGCCACCGCCGACCCCCGGGCCGCGCTGCTCGCGGCGGAGGCCCTGGAGGACGAACTCGCCCTGCGCGAGCGGCTGTTCGACGGCCTGGACTTCGCCTCCTGGCACGCTGCCCGGATCTTGGACGGGCAGAGCCTGGACGGGCAGCAGGTACCGGTGCCCGCCGCCGTCGGTGCGGCCTCCGCCGCCACCCCGAAGATCGTCCACCCGCGCAGCGGCGACGGACCGCGCCCCGCCGCCTCCCCCACCACCCCCGTCCCCGCCCGTCTGGTCGTCGTCGTCGACGACTACGACGCCCTCCTCTCACCCACCTCCCCGGCCGGCCGGCCGCTCGCCCGCGCCCTCTCCGCGATCGCCCGCCGGGGCGGCCCGCTCGGCGTCCACCTCGCGGTCACCACCGGCCGCCCGGAGGAGAGCGCCGGCACCGAGGTCGACGAGGCCGCCCTGCTCCGGATCGCGCTGCGCACCGAGGACCCGGCCGACTCCGACCTGCTGATCCACCTCGGCGACGCGGCGGCCCTGTCCGAGGACACCCCCGGCCGCGGCTACCTGCGCCTGCCGGACGGCGGCGTCACCGCCTTCCAGACCGCCCGGATCAGCGGCCGCATCCCGCGCACCGCCACCCTGCGCCCCACCGTCGTCGCCATCGACCCCCTCCAACTCGGCGCCCCGCCCGCCCGCCGCCCGGTCCGCGAACTCGGCAACGGCCCCACCGACCTCGCCCTCCTCGCCAGCGCCCTCCAACGCGCGGCCGCCCGCTGACCGGCCTGCGGGCCCGCCCGTCGCCGCCTTGCGCGCAGGGAGTCGGCCCGGCCGACTTCCTGCGCGGCCGGGAGCCAACCCGCCACGCTCCTCACCACAGGTCGCCCCACCCACCCCTCCCGCCAGGACAACCAGGTCCGGTGACCGATCAATGAGGTTGGGCGGGCCCGCGTCCTCTGACGCGGGCCCGCCCAAAGAAGAACCCCAAAAGCAACGGCGGCCCCGGCCGCGTTGGGCCGGGGCCGCCGAACCCACCGCCGAACAGCACTCACTTCGCTTCACCATCCGTCGCCGCCTCGGCCTTGCCGAAGCGGCGACGGGCCACTCCCGCGGGGGAAGTTGGCCTGACCGACTTCCCCCGCAGGACCAGGAAGAGGGGTACCGCCACGCTGGAGGCGATTGGAATTGATGCGGTGTCGTCCGGCTGCCCCCGCCGAACGAGTTCGACGGGGGCAGCCGGGCACGGACTGGCCAACACAAAGGTTGCAAGCCCGAAACAGCACGCCGGAAGGTCTGGCCGATCGGTGGCCATGGCCACCCTGTTCCGGGTGATCCGGCCCGAACCGCGGCTGCGCCTCGGCGGGGCCGAGGCGCGGACGCTGGCACCACTCGTCGCGCAGTGGCTGGAACGGGGAAGCAGCGAGGCCGGCCGCCGGGTTCCCACCGGAGTACGGCGGAGGCCCCGACGAACCCGGTGGTTCGTCGGGGCCTCCGCTGCCGGCCGGTCAGGCCGTCAGGCCGTCAGGCCGTCAGGCGCACTTGATGTCGCGGTTCACCACGGCCATCCCGGCGACCTTCGCGCCGTCCACGGTGAACTCGTACTGCCAGCCCTGCTGGCCCTCGACCGGCATCGCGTACTTGCCGCTCTTGGCCTGCTGGAGGCCCTTGGCGCCGTAAGCCTGCTGGAGTGCCTCCAGGGTGGAGCCGGCTCCGATGCCCTCGGCCGTCCTCGCCTCCGCCGGGGCGACCAGCTCACGCAGGCCCGCCGCCGCGAAGGAGACCCGACCGGTGGCCAGATACGCCGCTTCCTTGGCCTCCTGCGCCACCCTCAGGTCGACCAGGGCCATCGTCGAGTCGGCGATCAGCTTGGCGGCGGCGGCCGAGTCCTTGGCCTTCGCGGCCGAGCCCGCGGCGGCGGCCGCCGCGTCCTTGGCGGAGGCGTTCGGCGGCAGGGTGCCCTCCGGGGCGGGCGCCTTCCCGCTGGCCGCGTCGGCCTTGGCGCTCAGGTCCTTGTACCGGGCCTCGGTGGCCGCCTCGGCGGCCATCCGGGCCTGGTCCGGTGCCGGGCCGCCCTTGTAGACGAAGTCCGTGCAGCCGTCGAGCAGCGAGACCGGCGGCTGCTCCAGGGCCCCGGTGGCCAGCCCGGCGTCCTTGGCCATCCCCGGCTTCAGTCCCCGGTACCCGGCTGCCGCGAAGGCCTCGGGCCCCTTCGGCGTGGGCGCCGCCGTGGGCACCGCCGTGGGCGCCCCGGTGGCGGCCTGGGCCTTCGCCGTGCCGTCCTTCCCCTCGTCGGAGGAACCGGCGGAACAGGCCGCCGCCCCGACGGCGAGCAGCGCCACCGAGACGCCGACCCCTACCGCACGCATCGACCTGCGCGTCTTTCCCATGTCGTCATCCCCCTTGGTCGTACCGGCGATCACCGTACCGGGAGCACGACCATGATCCACAATTGAGTTCTCAGGAGCAGTAGGTGTTGTGCTTCACCAGGGCGAGGCCGGTCACCTTGCCCTCGGCCACGGCGAACTCGTAGAACCAGTCCGGGCCGCCGCTGCCGCCCTCGGTCGGGAGTTCGTACGTACCGTCCTTGGTCGGCTTGAGGTCCTTGCCCGCGTAGGCCTGCTTGAGCTGCTCCTCCGTCGAGCCGGCGCCGACGCCCTCGGCGGTCCGGGCGTCCGCGGGCGCCGCCACCTGGCGCAGGCCCTCGGTGCCGAAGTTGACCCGGCCGGTGGCCCTGAGTGCTTCGTCCCGGGCCTTGCGAGTGGGCGTGACGAGGTCCAGGTCCTTCTGGAGCGCGGCGAACTCCTGCTGGTCGGCGGCGTCCTGCTGGAGCTGCTCCTGGAGGCGCGCGCTGTGCTCCTGCATCTCCTTCAGCGAAGCCCCCGCCGCCAGCGGCGGGACCTGCTTCCGCTTCGCCCTCATCTCGTCCATCCTGGCCAACGCCTTGCCGGCCTTCGCGTGGACGTCCGCCTCGTTCGCCATCCGGACCGGATCCGGCGCCGGGCCGCCCTTGTACGCGTAGTCGGTGCAGCCGTTGAGCACCGAGACCGGCGACGGCTCCAGGGCCCCGGACGCGAGCGCCTCCTCCTTGGTCATCGACAGCCGCAGTCCGCGGTAGCCGCCGGTGCCGAACGGCTGCGGCGGCGTACTGGCCGCCGCCGCGGCGCCGCCCTTGCCATCGCCGGCCCCGCCCCCCTCGCAGGCCGCCGCTCCGGCCGCGACCACGGCCATCGCCAGTACTGCCCCCGCCACGCGCGTGCCGCGCGCCGCCCCCACCATGAGCGTCTCCTCTTCGTCGATCGCACACAGTAGCGAACGTGCGGGCACGATCCACAATCGTTTTCCCACATGCGCGGAAGGGGCCCGCGTCCCCAGGACGCGGGCCCCTTCGCAGGCACCGGGTCAGGAGGCCGGGGGCTGGGCGGCGAGGCCGCGGGTGTAGTGGGCGGCGGCGAGGACCGAGGCCATCAGCTCGGAGTCGAGCACGGAGGCGTCGGCCAGCCGGGTGGCCGCCGCGTGGGAGGCGAGCAGCGTCTTGGTGACCCGCAGCGCGGCCTCGGGTCGGCGCGCGATGGGCCTGGTCCACTCGGCGACCGCCCCGTCGAGGTCCTGCTCGGGGACGACGCGCTGCAGGATGGCGAGCTCCCGCGCCTCCACCGCGCCGACCGGGCGGCTGGTGAGGATGATCTCGCGGACCCGGGCCGCGCCGACCTCGTGGAGCAGCCGGGGCAGCAGTCCGCCCCAGGCCACGGGCAGGCCCAGGGCGAGTTCGGGCAGCCGGAAGACGGCGTTGTCGGCGCCGACCCGCAGGTCGCAGGCGAGCGCCAGGGCGAAGCCGGCGCCGGTCGCCCGGCCCTGGACCCGGGCGACGGTCACGGCGGAGCTGTTGGTGAGGGCCTCGCAGACCCGGCGGGCCTTGTCCCCGTAGTTCCGTATGCCGCCGCCGGTCGGGTCCTCGTCGAGGCCCGCGAAGAGTTCCTCGCGGTCGCCGCCGAGGCAGAAGTCCCGGCCGGCCCCGGACAGCACGATCACGCGCACGGCCGGGTCGGGTACGGCGAGGAGGACGAGGAGTTCGTCCAGCATGGCCGAGGTGACGGCGTTCCCGGTCGCCGGACTGTCCAGCTCGACGTGGAGCACCGGGCCCCGGAGCTCGGCGCGGACCGTACGGGTCGGCGCGGGCTCGGAGGCCGGCGCGGGCCCGGGACCGGACCCGGGCTGGGGGTACCAGCCGGTGGGCGCCGAGGGGTACGGGACGTACGGGGGCTGCATCGCGTGCGGGGGGTACTGCGGTGCCTGCGGTGCCTGCGGTGAAACGTTCATGCGGCCACTCTCAGGGACGTCACCCGGTGGAAGACCATCCGGGGTGCGTACTCGGGCGGGCTCGCCACCCGCAGGGTCGGGAAACGCCGCAGCAGTTGGCCGAGCAGGGCGCGCGCCTCCAGCCTGGCCAGGCCCGCACCGAGGCAGTAGTGGGCGCCGCCGCCGAAGGTGAGGTGGGTGCCCCGGCGGAGCACGTCGAAGGTGTGCGGGTCCGGGTTTCGGCGCGGATCGCGGTTGGCCGCGCCGTACATCACGTGGACCATGGTGTCCTTGGGCAGGAACACCCCGGCCAGCTCGGTGTCCTCGCCCGCGACGCGGCTGTTGACGCGGATCGGCGGGTCGTAGCGCAGCGCCTCGTCGATCGCGTCGTCGATGTGCTCCGGCCGCTCCCGCAGCCACTCCCACCGGCCGGGCGAGCGCAGCAGGCACCACACCAGCGAGGAGAGCAGCGTCGCGGTGGTCTCCAGCGAGGCGATGGTGACGAACATGGTGAGCTGGTAGACGATCCGGTCGGTGGCCTCGCGGTCGGACTCCAGTGCGTCCCAGGTGCGGATCCAGCCGGAGATCACGTCGTCGCCGTCGTTGTCGCGGCGCTCCCGGACGAGGCGGGTGAAGTAGTCGCGCAGGTCCATGGTGGCCTGCTCCGAGACCGCCAGCTGGCTCTTGGTGGGCAGGAGTTCCTGGGCGTGCACCTGGTTGTGGGTCATCGTCAGGATGTGCGGGTAGTCCTCCGGCGCGATGTCCAGCCAGCGCCCGACGGTGTTGATCGGCAGCTGCTCGCTGACCAGGGCGGAGAGGTCCGCCTCGCCGTCCGCCCGTATTCGCTCGGCCAGGCGGTCGAGCAGTTCGGCGACGTCGGCCTCGATCTGCGGCGTCATGTCCCGGAGGGTGTTCCGGTCGAAGAGGTTCCCGAGGCTGCGCCGCTGCCGGGTGTGGTCGGGGGCGTTGAGCCGGGAGAGGGTGCGGCTCATCTCCTGGGTGGCGACGGCGTCCCAGCGCTCCGTCTCGGTCTGCCGCTCCTGCCAGGCGAAATCGGGGACGAGCCAGGTCCTGCCGCGCAGGACCTGGTCGCACGCGTCGTACCCGGTGACCAGGTAGCCGCCCCAGGGGGCCGGGACGAGGTCGCCCAGCGCCCGCAGTCCGTCGTAGACAGGGCTCGGGTCGGCGAGTCCCTCGGCCGACCGCAGCCTGCGCAGGAGCGGCACGGCGGCGCGGCGGTCGACCACCCTTCCGTCCGGGCGCTCCGGGTCTGCGGGGCGGGCTTCCAACGTGGCGGTCACACGGGGCTCCTTACGCGCGGGCGGGCAGTACGGCGGCGATCTACCCAGCAACAGCGCGCTCAAGCGTCGATCCGTGTTGCCCCCGTCACGTACCCGCAGCGCCGTCGGAATCCGTTCACCCCGTGGTGGCCGAACGGATTCCGACGGCGCGTCGGATCGGAGCCGAGGACGCCTCAGACCCGGAAGACGTCCAGGAAGGAGCTCCACCACCCCTTCTTCTGCGGGGCCCGGCCCGGTGCGGGGGCGGTGGCCTGCGGGTACGCCTGCGTCGTCTCGGTGGCGACCGGCGACCCGCCCGGCGCGCTCTCCGCACCCGGGCGCGGCCCCGTGGTCCGGGCCGACGCCGGGCTGAACCGCACCGGCAGCGAGACCAGGCCGCGCTGGAACGGGCCCGGCCGCCACTCCACGCTCTCCGCGGGCACCGCGAGCGTGACGTCCGGGAGGGCGTTGAGCAGGCACTCGATCGCGCTCAGGGCGATCAGCCGGGCCGGGGACTTGGCCGGGCACGCGTGCGGGCCGGCGCCCCAGGCCAGGTGGGCTCCCTTGCTGAGGGTCAGCCGGGCGTCCGTCAGCACGGGGTCGCTGTTGGCGGCGGCGAAGCTGATCACCACCGGGCTGCCCGCGTCCATCGGGACCCCGCCCAGGTCGAGGTCCTGCATCGGGTAGTGCGTGGCGTAGTTGGCGATCGGCGGGTTGTTCCACAGCACGTCGTCGAGGGCGTCCTCGATGCGCAGTCCGGAACGGCCCTCGCCGGACAGCAGCAGGAGCAGCGCGTTGCCGATCAGGTTGCGCTCGGGCTCGACGCCGGCGCCCATCAACATGACCAGCTGGTCCTTGAGCTCCTCGTCCCGCAGGCCGGCCGGATGCTGGATGAGCCACGAGGTGATGTCGTCGCCGGGCTGGCGGCGCTTCAGCGCGACCAGGTCCATCAGGCAGGAGGTCAGCTCCTCGTTGGCCTGGATCACGTCGAGGCCGTCGAAGAGCGCGGACATGCTGCGGGTCAGCCGGTCGCCGATGTCGGCCGGGCAACCGAACAACTGGTTGAACAGCAGCAGCGGCAGCAGTTTGGCGTAGTCGTTGAGCAGGTCGGCCCGGCCCAGCGGACTGAACTGGTCGATCAGGTAGCCGGCGATCCGCTCGACGTGCCGGTTGAGCCGGTTGTCGTTGAGCCGGCCCAGGCTCTCGGTGACGGCCTTGCGCAGCCGCAGGTGCTCGGCGCCGTCCGTGAAGAGGCAGTTGGGCCGGTAGAACATCATCGGCAGGACGGGGCTGTCCAGCGGCACCCGTCCTTCGTTCAGCGCCGCCCAGCGCCGGGAGTCCCGGGCGAACATCCCCGGGTTCTGCAGCACCCGCAGAGCGGCCTCGTGCGAGGTGACCAGGGTGGCCTCCACGCCCGGGGCCAACTCCACCGGCGCGGCGGGACCGTTGGTGCGCAGCTTGTCGTAGACCGCGCCGGGGTCGGACGAGAACATCTCCCCGTAGAGCGGTGTGCTCACGCCGACGTGCATCGGGCAGCCCGGCGGAGGCGACTGCGGGGCGGGGCGCTGCGGAGATTCCATGGGTCGTTCCTTGGAGGTGGCCCCGGGCGGATGCGGACCCGGGAGGTGTGAGGGGAGGGAGGCGTGGGGGAGGTCAGGAGGCGCGGTCGAGCAGGTGCCGGACGAGCGTCAGCAGGGCGTCGGCCGAGGAGCGCTGGTCCCGCGCGTCGCAGAACACCACCGGTGTGTGCGGCAGCAGGTCGAGCGCCTCGCGCAGCTGGTCCTCGGTGTACTCGCTCTGCCGGTCGAAGCTGTTGACCGCCACGGCGTACTCCAGGCCGTACTGCTCGATCAGGTCGATGACGGGGAAGGTGTCCGCGAGGCGGGTCGGGTCGGCCAGCAGCAGCGCTCCCAGCGCGCCCCGCGCCATGTCCTCCCAGAGCTGCATGAACCGCTGCTGCCCCGGCGTGCCGAACAGGTAGAGCACCAGGTCGTCGCCGAGCGTCAGCCGGCCGAAGTCCAGGGCGACGGTCGTGGTCTTCTTGTCCGGTACGCCGCGGAGGTCGTCGACGCGGATGGACGCCTGCGTCATGCTCTCCTCGGTGCTCAGCGGGGCGATCTCCGACAGGGCCCCGATGAGCGTGGTCTTGCCGACCGCGAAGTGCCCCACGACCAGGATCTTGACAGCGGTCGTCACCGCGCCCGGGACGTAGATGTCCTCAGGCGAACCGGAGTTGAAGTCCATGCAGTACCTTCTCTAGAAGTCTCGGATCCGGGGCCTGGGCCGGGGGCGGGGCCGACCGGCTCAGCAGCCGCCCCTCACGGATCAAGTCCGTCAGCAGCAGCCTCACGACCCCCACCGGCAGCTCCAGCCGGGCCGCGACCTCGGCCACCGAGAGGTAGCCGCCCGAGCACAGCTCCCAGATCGCCCGGGTCTCCGGGCTCGGCAGGGCAGGGAGTTCCTGCTCGGGCGCGACGGTGACCAAGGTGATCAGAGACAGGGCGTCCGCACTCGGTAACTCGCGCCCACCGGTGATGACGTAGGAGCGGATGAAACCGCCGGTGACCCGCTGTTCCTCGCCGCCGCCCGTCATGAGCCGCTGAGCGTGCTCTGGCGCGGCGCCGCCGACATCGCCCGTCCGAGCGCGCCCACCTGCTGCTGCATCCGGAAGGACATCGCCTCCATGTCGACATCGGGGGCGGTGGAGGCGGCCAGGTACGCGCCGCTGCCGGCCGCGATCAGGAAGATCCAGCCGTGGTCGTACTCCAGCAGGGTCTGGCGCCAGACCCCGGCGCCGCCGCCGACGAACGGGGCGACCGCGCGGCTCAGCGACTGCATCGAGCTCATCGCGGCGGCGTTGGTCTCCGCCTCGTCCCGGCCTATCTCGCTGGACCGTTCGAGCAGGAGGCCGTCGGCGGAGACGAGGATGGCGTGCCGGGCGCCGGGGACCTGGAGTACGTCGTTGAGCACCCAGGAAAGGTCGCGGCTCACTGGTTCTCGGTTCCTTCCGTGGTCATGGTGTTGCGCCCGGACAGCGTGCCGCGCTGGAACGCGCCGAGGCGGGACGACGTGTTCTGGCCGGGGCTCCGCACCGGTGCCTCGGCCCGGCCGGGGTCCTGCGGGGAGGGGAGGACCGACACCGGGCGCTGGCGGCGGCGCCGGGGCAGCTGTCCGTCCGCGGTCATCTCCGGTTCCGTCATCTCCGGTTCCGTCATCGCCGCCGGCGGCACCGGGGCCAGGGACGCCGCCGGCTCGGGCAGCGACACGAGCCGCTGCCCGGGGGTCTGCGCCCAGGCCGGCGCGGGCTGCTCCGCCGGCGCGGCCTGGTGGTCGCCGCGCGTGGTCTGGTGGTCGCCGTGCGTGGTCCGGTGGTCGCCGTGCGCGGCGGTGACCGGGGCCGCGACCTCGCTGCTGAGCAGTTCGGCCGGCAGCAGCACCACGGCCCGCACGCCCCCGTACGGGGAGACCGAGTCGACGGAGACCCGGAAGCCGTAGCGGGCGGCCAGCATGCCGGAGACGGCGAAGCCGAACTTCGGGGGGTTGCCCAGGCTGGTGAGGCCGATCGGCGCGCCCGGGTTCAGGAGCACCGCCGCGCGGTCCTTCTCCTCCTGGCCCATGCCGAGGCCGGCGTCGTCGACGATCAGGCAGACGCCGGTGGGGACGGCCTGGACGCTGACCTC
Organism: Kitasatospora sp. NPDC086801; assembly: GCF_044745805.1. Lineage (NCBI taxonomy): Bacteria > Bacillati > Actinomycetota > Actinomycetes > Kitasatosporales > Streptomycetaceae > Kitasatospora > Kitasatospora sp. NPDC086801. The sequence continues at coordinate 31,599 of NZ_JBIVAX010000053.1, read as the reverse complement.
CACCGGGGTGTCCGGGGCGGAGTAGTTGGTCGCGTTGGCGAGCAGTTCGGACAGTACGACGGCGATCGGCTCGACGACCTTGCTGGCGAGCGCGACGCTGACCTGGGAGTGGATCCGCACCCGGTCGAAGTGCCGGATCCGGCCCTGGGCGCTGCGGACCACGTCGTAGACCGAGGCGACGCTCTCCCGGCGGCCCAGCCAGCCGCCGCAGAGCACCGCGATGCCCTGGGCACGTCGGCCGAACTGGCTGTTCGTGTGGTCGATCGTCATCAGGTCGGCCAGGATCTGCGGGCTGTCGCCGTACTTCCGCTGCACCTTGTCGATGACGACCTGCTGCTCGTCGGCCAGGCCCTGCAGCGTCCGCATCGCCGCCTTGAGGACGGCCTTGGTGTCCTCCTCGGCGTCCCGGCGGACGTCCGTCAGCTCGGACGCGTGCTGGCTCTGCAGGCGATCGTGCAGCACGGCGAACTCGTCGCGCTGCCGCTGCGCCAGGGCGCTCGCCTCCTCCAGGGAAACGTTTCGCCGCCGCAGGGCGAGGTTCGTCCTGCGGGCCTGGAGGGCCGCTCCGACGGCTACGAGCATCACCACGAGAAAGACCCAGAAAAAGGGTTCCTGCACAAATGACGTCATGAAACTCTCTTCAGGTGGCATCGCGTGGAGCCGTTCCGGGCCCCAGTGCGCGAATGGGACTGGCGGCCCGAACCTCTCCGAAAGACACCCGATGTGACCTCACATCGCGGTGCTTGCCCGGCATGAGACCTGCGGCGACGCCTATCGCGGAGTCAGCCTACTGCAACTCCTGGTATGTCAGAACAGCTGCCAAAAAGGGCAGTTGGGGCGAAATTCCGTGACCGGTCGGGAACTCTGGTGGGAATTGGTGGACTTCGTGACGCGGCGTTAACCGCAAGGACGCATCCCGACCACACTCCGGCTCGCGCGCAGCGTGATGATTCCGTCACCGTCCGGAATTCGCCGCCGTCGGCCGGGCGTGGAAACGCGGCGGGCCCGCGTCCGGGTGGACGCGGGCCCGCCGTGCAGCGGAGCGGTCAGCGCATCGAACCGGTGCGCAGCAGGGTGCGGATGACGCGCATCGCGACCGAGAGGCTGGACAGCTCGTAGTTGTCCGAACCCCTTATGTCGTCGAGGGTGCTCTTGGCGCGGTTCAGGAGGGTGGCGTTGAGGTCCGCCCAGGCGGTGTAGCGCTCCTCCGGGGTGGCGCCCTCGGGGCCGCAGGCCAGGATGTCGGCGGTCAGCGCCGCGTGCGCCGCGAAGAGTTCCTCGCGGATCGCGGCCCGGGCCATCGACGACCAGCGGTCGGTGCGGGGCAGCTCGATGATGCGGTCGAGCAGGTGGGTGATCTGGAGGCGGTCGGCGAGGTCGTAGTAGAGCTCGGCGACCTCAGCGACGTCCTTGTCGGAGCGGTCCGCGACCTCGCTGATGTCCAGGGTCGGGAAGGTCGAGGAGAGGCCGGCGATCCGGGTGGCCAGGTCCTCCGGCACCCCGGCCGAGGCGAGCTCGCCGTAGATGGCCTCGAACCAGACCAGGTCGTCGCCGCGCAGCGGCTTGGGCAGCGAGCCCCAGACCTGGTTGACCCGGTCGTGGAAGAACTCGATGGTGCCGGCGATGTCGAGCGGCTGGCGGCGGTTGTTGAGCATCCACCGGGTGGCGCGCTCGACCAGGCGCCGCGAGTGCAGCCGCATCTTGGTCTGGACCCGGGCCGTGACCTTGTTGTCCAGGCCCTCGATCTCGGCCCAGATCTCCTCCAGGCCGAACACGGCCCGGGCGGCGGTGTGGGTCCGGGCGATCTCCTCGTAGGTCGCGCCGGTCTCCTCCTTCAGCCGGAAGGCGAAGGTGCAGCCGCCGCGGTTGATCGTGTCGTTGACGATCAGGGTGGTGATGATCTCGCGGCGCAGCGCGTGGTTGTCGATCGCGTCGGCGAACCGGGCCCGCAGCGCGCTCGGGAAGTACTCGTGCAGCGCGGCGCGGAAGTACGGGTCGTCGGGCAGCGCGGTGGCGAGCAGCTCGTCGGCCAGCGTGATCTTGGTGTACGCGAGCAGGACGGACATCTCGGGCTGCGAGAGGCCGCGGCCGTTCTGCTGGCGCTCGCGGATCTGGCGCTCGGTGGGCAGGAACTCCAGGCCCCGGTCGAGCTGGCCGGCCGACTCCAGCCGGTTGATCATCCGGGAGTGGACGTTGACCATGCTGTGCGCCTGGGCGACGGCGTTGGCCAGCACCACGTTCTGCGCGTAGTTGTTGCGCAGCACCAGGTGGCCGACCTCGTCGGTCATCTCGGCGAGCAGGACGTTGCGCTGCTTGACCGTCATGTCGCCCTCGGTGACGACCTGGTTGAGCAGGATCTTGATGTTGACCTCGTGGTCCGAGGTGTCCACGCCGGCCGAGTTGTCGATGGCGTCGGTGTTGATCCAGCCGCCGCCCGTCTGACCGTTCGAGGGCGCCTCGGGGCCGCCGACCGCGGCGTACTCGATGCGGCCGAGCTGGGTGCAGCCGAGGTTGCCGCCCTCGCCGATGACGCGGGCCCGGACCTGGTCGCCGTTGACGCGGATGGCGTCGTTGGCCTTGTCGCCGACCTCGGCGTTGGTCTCGGTGGAGGCCTTGACGTAGGTGCCGATGCCGCCGTTCCAGAACAGGTCGACCGGCGCCTGGAGGATCGCCTTCATCAGCTCGGCCGGGGTGAGCCGGGTGTCCTGGACGCCGAGGGCGGCCCGGACCTGCGCGCTGAGCTGGATCGACTTGGCGGTGCGCGGGAAGACGCCGCCGCCGGCCGAGATCAGCGACTTGTCGTAGTCGTCCCAGGAGCTGCGGGGCAGTGCGAAGAGCCGGCGCCGCTCGGCGTAGGAGGCGGCGGCGTCCGGGTTCGGGTCGAGGAAGATGTGGCGGTGGTCGAAGGCGGCGACCAGGCGGATGTGCTCGCTGAGCAGCATGCCGTTGCCGAAGACGTCGCCGGACATGTCGCCGATGCCGATGACGGTGAAGTCCTCGGTCTGGGTGTCGACGCCGAGTTCGCGGAAGTTGCGCTTGACCGACTCCCAGGCGCCGCGGGCCGTGATGCCCATGCCCTTGTGGTCGTAGCCGGCCGAGCCGCCGGAGGCGAACGCGTCGCCCAGCCAGAAGCCGTAGGACTCGGCGACGCCGTTGGCGATGTCGGAGAAGGTCGCGGTGCCCTTGTCGGCGGCGACGACGAGGTAGGTGTCGTCCTCGTCGTGGCGGACGACGTCGGCCGGGTGGACGACCTCGCCGGCGACCAGGTTGTCGGTGATGTCGAGCAGCGCGGAGATGAACGTCTTGTACGAGGAGATGCCCTCGGCCAGCCAGGCGTCCCGGTCGACCGACGGGTCCGGCAGCTGCTTGGCGACGAAGCCGCCCTTGGCACCGACCGGCACGATGACGGTGTTCTTGACCATCTGCGCCTTGACCAGGCCGAGGATCTCGGTCCGGAAGTCCTCGCGCCGGTCGGACCAGCGCAGACCGCCGCGGGCGACCTTGCCGAAGCGCAGGTGCACGCCCTCGACCTGCGGCGAGTAGACCCAGATCTCGAACGCGGGGCGCGGGGCCGGCAGGTCCGGGATGGCCTTCGGGTCGAACTTCATCGACACGTAGGAGTGCCAGTCGCCGGAGCCGTCGTGCTGGAAGAAGTTGGTCCGCAGGGTGGCCTTGATGAGGTGCAGGAAGGAGCGCAGGATGCGGTCCTCGTCCAGCGAGACGACCTCGTCGAGCGCGCCGGACAGCTCCTCCAGGATGCCCTCGGTCAGCTCGGCGGCGCCCTGCTGGTGGCTGGGGCTCAGCCGGGCCTCGAACAGGTTGACCAGCAGCCGGGTGGTGTGGGTGTTGTTGCGGAGCGCGTCCTCCATGTAGTCCTGGGAGAACGTGGAGCCCGCCTGGCGCAGGTACTTGGCGTACGCGCGCAGCACCGTGGCCTGGCGCCAGGTCAGCCCGGCGGTGAGGACCAGCTCGTTGAAGCCGTCGTTCTCGGCCTTGCCCGTCCAGGTGGCGGCGAAGGTCTCCTGGAAGCGCTCGCGGGCCTCGTCGGTGAGCTCGGTGGCCTCGCGCAGCTTCAGGCCGAAGTCGTACACCCACGCGGTGGTGCCGTCGGAGCGGCGCAGCGCGTACGGGTGCTCGTCCAACACCTCGACGCCCAGGCGCTGGAGCACCGGCAGGACCTCGGTGAGCGAGATCGGGCCGCCGACCCGGTAGATCTTGAAGCGGCGCTCGTCGTCGCCGGCGCCGACCGGCTGGTACAGGTTGAGGCGGAAGTCGCCCTCGCCGTGCAGCGACTCGATCTGCTTGATGTCGGAGACGGCGGTGCGCGGCGGGAAGTCGGCGCGGTAGCCGTCGGGGAAGGCGTTGGCGTACTTGTGGCCGAGCTCGGCGGCCTTCTCCTCGCCCAGTTCGATGTGCAGCTGGTCGTGGAAGCCGTCCATCCAGAACCGGGCGGCCTCGGCGAGGCGGTTCTCGATCCGCTCGATGTCGGAGTCGGTGAGCTGCGGCAGTTCGGTGCCGGGGGCGACGCGGACCACGAAGTGCAGACGGGTCAGCACCGACTCGGTGGCGTACACCGTGTAGTCGATGGTGGCGCCGTTCAGCTCCTCCTTGAGGATGTCGGTGAGCAGCAGCCGGATCCGGGTGGTGTAGCGGTCGCGCGGCAGGTAGATGAACGCGGAGAAGTAGCGCCCGTACTCGTCCTGGCGCAGGAAGAGCCGCAGCTTACGGCGCTCCTGCAGGTAGAGCACGCTGGTGGCGATGGAGATCAGCTCCGAGGCCGCGGTCTGGAACATCTCGTCCCGCGGGAAGGTCTCCATGATCTGCAGCAGGTCGCGGCCGTCGTGGCTCTCGCTGGAGAAGCCGGAGCCTTCGAGCACCTCCTGGACCTTGCGGCGCACGACCGGGATGCGGGTGACCGACTCGGTGTACGCGGCGGAGGAGAACAGGCCGAGGAAGCGGCGCTCGCCGATCGGCTCGCCGGCGGCGTTGAACTTCTTGACGCCGACGTAGTCCAGGTAGGACGGGCGGTGCACGGTGGAGCGGCTGTTGGCCTTGGTGAGGACGAGCAGCTTCTTCTCGTGGGCCTTGGCGCGGACGGGCGCGGAGAGGCGGCCGAAGGCCTCGCTGGCCGGGTGGTGGTGGTCGTCGTGGCCGCGCGGGTCGGAGCGCAGGATGCCGAGGCCGGTCCCGGCGACGGCCCTCAGGACCTCCTCGCCCTCGTGCCCGACCAGGTCGTACTCGCGGTAGCCGAGGAAGGTGAAGTGGTCGTCGGCGAGCCAGCGCATCAGCTCCCAGGCCTCGCCGACCTCCTGCTCGGGCAGGCCGGTCGGGGGCTCCTCGGCGAGTTCGTCGGCCAGGCGCAGCGCGCTCTCGCGCATCTTGCTCCAGTCCTCGACGACCTCGCGGACGTCGCCGAGCACCCGGCGCAGGTCGGTCTCGATCGCGCGCAGGTCGTCGCGGTCGGTCTCGCGGTCGATCTCGATGTGCATCCACGACTCGACGCTCGCGTCGGCGGGCCACTCGGCGCCGGCGGCCTGGCTGCGGGAGCAGGCGTCGACGTCCAGGATCTCCAGCAGCTTGCCGGTGATGTCACGGCGGACGACCAGCTGGGGGTGGATCACGACGTGGATGGCGCGGTCCTGGCGGGACAGCTCGTTGGTGACGGAGTCGACCAGGAAGGGCATGTCGTCGGTGACGACCTCGACCACCGTGTGGCCGCAGGACCAGCCGTTCTCCTCGACCGAGGGGGTGTGCACCCGCACCTCGGCGGTGCCCTGCGGGCGCTTGAGGCCCAGCCGGTAGTGGGAGGCCGCCGCGCCGTAGACGTCGACCGGGTCGCGGTCGACCAGGTCCTCGGGCGCGGTGTGGAGGTAGTAGTGGTGCAGGTACGCGGTCAGAGCGCCGTTGCTCAGGCCTTCCCCCGGCGCCGCTCCCCCCACCTGGCTGTTCTCAGCGGCTGCGGCTGCCTTCTTGAGCAGGTCGGCCTTGGCTGCGTCCAGCTTGGTCTGCATGACTTCTTGGCTCCTGTCGCGCGCCGTTGCGTGACTCGGTGGTGTGTGGATGTACACCGACGGGTCACTCGCAATCCTGCCGCACCTTCCGACTGAAAAGGCTTCATGGCGCGCATGAAATACCTTCGCAGTGGGTAGGACGATTCGTCCTGCGGAGCCACCCGACGACGCCAGCCAGCCTAACCGGATCAATCGAAGGTGGACAGGGACAGGGAGGCGCAAACTCGCAGGATGATCGGTCCGTCCTGGACACCATGTCCAAACCGGAGCCTCCCGTTCACTCTCAGCCCATGTGCGGGTACCGCAGGTCCGTGGGGGGAACGAAGGTCTCCTTGATCGCGCGGGCCGAGGTCCAGCGCAGGAGGTTCTGGGCGGCGCCCGCCTTGTCGTTGGTCCCGGAGGCCCGGCCCCCGCCGAAGGGCTGCTGGCCGACGACCGCGCCGGTCGGCTTGTCGTTGATGTAGAAGTTCCCGGCGGTGAACCGCAGCGCCTCGACCGCCTGGGCGATGGCGTAACGATCCTGCGCGATCACCGAGCCGGTCAGGCCGTACGGCGCGCCGGAGTCGACCCGGCGCAGCACGTCCTCCCAACGGGCGTCCTCGTAGACGTGGACGGCCAGGATCGGGCCGAAGTACTCCGTCCGGAAGATCTCGTTGCGGTAGTCGGAGGAGACCAGCACGGTCGGCCGGACGAACCAGCCGATCGCGTCGTCGTACTGGCCGCCCGCCGCCAGCTCGATCGTCGGGTCGGCCTTGGCCCGCTCGATGGCGTCCCGGTTCTTCTCGAAGGCGCGCCGGTCGATGAGGGCGCCCATGAAGTTGGAGAGGTCGGTGACGTCGCCCACCGTGAGCGCGTCCACCTCGGCCAGCAGCTCGTCCTTGATCTTCTGCCAGAGGCTGCGCGGCAGGTAGGCCCGGGAGAGCGCCGAGCACTTCTGGCCCTGGTACTCGAAGGCGCCGCGGACCAGCGCCGCCCTCAGGATCGCCGGATCGGCCGAGCGGTGGGCCAGCAGGAAGTCCTTGCCACCGGTCTCGCCGACGATCCGCGGGTACGTCCGGTAACCGCCGATGTTGGCGCCGATGGTCTGCCAGAGCGACTGGAAGATGGCGGTGGAGCCGGTGAAGTGCAGCCCGGCGAGCGCCGGGTCGGCGAGGGCGACCGCGGAGAGCTGGACGCCGTCGCCGGTGACCAGGTTGATCACCCCGGGCGGCAGACCGGCCGCCTCCAGCAGCCGCATCAGGTAGTACGCGGCCAGGGTCTGGGTCGGCGCGGGCTTCCAGACCACGGTGTTGCCCATCAGCGCGGGCGCGGTCGGCAGGTTGCCGGCGATCGCGGTGAAGTTGAACGGGGTGATCGCGTAAACGAAACCCTCCAGCGGGCGGTGGTCCACCCGGTTCCAGACGCCCGGCGAGGAGATCGGCTGCTCGGCCAGGATCCGCCGGGCGAACCCGACGTTGAACCGCCAGAAGTCGATCAGCTCGCAGGCGGAGTCGATCTCGGCCTGCTGCGCGGTCTTGGACTGGCCGAGCATGGTGGCCGCGTTGAGGGTCTCCCGCCAGGGCCCGGCCAGCAGGTCGGCGGCGCGCAGGAAGACCGCCGCCCGGTCGTCGAAGGACAGCGACCGCCACTGCCGACCCGCCTCGAGCGCCGAGTCCACCGCCGCGCGGGCGTCCTCCCGGGTGGCGTTGCCGAGCACCCCCAGCTTGGCGGCGTGGTGGTGCGGCTGGACGACGTCGATCCGCTCACCGCCGCCGAACCGCTGCTCGCCGCCGATGGTCATCGGCAGCGGGATCTGCTCGGCCGCCAGCTCGTCCAGCCGCCGGACCAGCCGGTCCCGCTCCGGGCTGCCGGGCGCGTACCCCAGCACCGGTTCGTTGACCGGGAGGGGCACCTCGGTGACTGCGTCGATCGGCATGGCGGCTCCGTCCTGCTGACTGCTCCGGTGGGAGGGCCCGACCCACCGGACAGGCCCTGGTCCAGCCTGACCAGCGGCCGCGCGATCCGCCCGCTCAGACACGCGGACGGCGGACGTGGCGCCCGCCACGCCCACCGCGACCGGTCAGCCCCGCCCCAGCCGCCCGGCCAGCTCGACCGCCTCCGCCAGACTGTCCACCACCGGCACCCCGAGCGGCTCCAGCTTCTCCCGGGTGTGCGAGCCGCCGGTGTAGAGCACCGCGTGCGCACCCGCGCCCAGCGCCGCCCGGGCGTCGTCCGCGGCGTCGCCGATCAGCACCGTGCGGGCCGGATCCACCCGCTCGCCGAGCGCGGCCAGGTGCCGGGCCAACTGCTCCGCCTTCTGGCCGCCGGACGGGCCGCTGCGGCCGTCCACCCGCAGGAACCGGCCGGTCAGGCCGAAGGCGTCGACCAGCGGCAGCAGTTTCTCGTGCTCGTACATCGACAGCAGCGACTGGCTGCGCCCGGCCTCCCGCCAGCCGTCCATCAGCTCGTGCACGCCGTCCGTCAGCCCGCAGGCCGGGCTCAGCTCGCGGTAGCGGTCGTGGAAGGCCTCGTCCAGCCGGAGCCACTCCTCCTCGGACGGCATCCGGCCGAGCAGCCGCTCGTAGAACCGGGGGATCGGGATCTCGTACTGCTCGCGGTACTCCCGCATGGTCATCGGCCCGATGCCGATGGTCGCGAACGCGGCGTTGCTCGCGCCGAGCACCGCCTCCATGTCGTGGAAGAGCGTGCCGTTCCAGTCCCAAACGATGTGTGTAGCCACACGCGGAACGGTAACTCCGACCACCGACACGCCGGTAGGACGGGGCTCACGCGCACCTCTCGACGGCTCGCCCGCTCCGCTCACTCACGCGCCCGCCCCGCGCTCTGCCCTGCGCCCTGCGCGGTTGCGGTCAGGCCAGCAGCCCGGGGATCTCCTGGGTGGCGAACCAGAGCAGGTCGTGGTCCTCGGCGCCGTCCACGGTGAACTGGGCGTCCTGGTCGCCCGCGTCGGCCGCGACCACCGCCGCCACCGCCGCCGCGACGTCCTCGACCACCTCGCCGTCGGCGACGTCCGCGTGCACCGCCGCCGCCTTCGCCAGCCGCACCGGGCCGGCCAGCACCACGCGGCCGAGCGAGGCCTGGTCCTGGTACTCGTCGCCGGGGAACGGCCGGACGGCCGAGTCGGCCACGTCCAGGGCCACCACGACCCGGCGGCGCGGGGCGTCCGGGTCTGCGGCCAGCAGCCGCAGGGAGGACTGCGCGGCCCGGTTCAGCGCCGCGTACTCCAGCTCCTCCAGGTCGTCACTGACGTACCACTCGCGCAGCGCGGGCGTCACGGCGTAGGCCGCGGACTGGTCCAGGGCACCACCCGGGTGCGCCGCCGCCAGGCCGTTCAGGGTGGTGGGCACGTACACGCGCATCGGTGGCACTCTCCGGTTCGTCCAGCGGCACAGCTTCCAGCGCCCCAAGAATAAGCGCCGCCGGGCCGGCCGTGATCACCTCGGCCCGACTCAGCAGGCGGCCCGCAGGGCCTCCCCGCACGTGCGCAGGGCGCTCTCCAGCACCGCGTCGCGGCGGGCCGGGTCCATCATGTTCGGGCCCATCACGGCCAGGTCGGCCGGCGTCGGCGCCAGCAGCCGCACCCGTACGCCCTCGGCCCGCAGCAGCGCGGCCTCGCGCAGCAGCTGCCGGGTGACGGCGTGGCGGTAGCGGCTGACCAGCTGGGCCAGCACGCCGCGCGGGCGGTCCCGGGCGCGCCACTCGCGCAGCCCGGCGAGGGCGCCCGCGACCCCGCCCGCTTCGGTGACCCCACCGGCGCCGGGGTCGGGGTCGGCGTCGGGGTCGGCGTCGGCGTCGGGGTCGGCGCGGTCGGCCCGGGGGCGCAGCCACAGGGCCATCGGGGCGAGCACGTACACCTCGTCCAGGCCGCGGCCGAGCAGCAGATCGGCGTTGGTGGCGGACCAGCAGCCGCCGTCCACGTACGCCGAGCCGTTCAGCCGCACCGGCGCGAACCAGCCGGGGATCGAGCAGGAGGCCATCACCGCGTCGGCGACCGCGACCGCCGGGGCGTCCGGGTCCCCGAAGACCACCCGGTGGCCGCTGCGGTAGTCCACGGCCGCCACCCGCAGCGCCGCGGCCCCGGCCTCGCCGTCGGCGCCCGGCGGCGGCCAGCCGCCCGGGCCGAGCAGGCCGCGCACCAGTTCGCCGACCGGGGCCAGCGAGCCGCGGCCGTGCGGCGCCATCGCCGACACCATGGTCAGCAGCGGGTACTCGCGCGGGTGCCGGACGGCGTCCCGCAGCAGGTCGGGCGAGCCGATGCCGGCCCGGGGGCGGGGCGGCAGCGCGCCGCCGACGGCCGTGTCGTAGTCGAAGGCCACCCCGGCCAGCGGGCCGTCGGTGACCGGCAGGCCGCGCTGGTGGTCGCGCAGCTGCTCGGTGCGGACCCCGCCGGCCAGCATCGCGCCGAGGATCGAGCCCGCCGAGGTGCCGAGCAGCACGTCCGCGCCGCCCGGCCGCCAGCCGGTGGCCTCCTCGACGGCGCAGAGCGCGCCGACCGTCCAGGCCGCTCCGAGCATCCCGCCGCCGCCCAGCACCAGGCCGCGCCGGGGTGCGTCCCCGGCCGGCGGGGCGGTGCCCGTGGCCGCCGGGGCCGGCACCGCCGCTACCCGTGTCGTCATCGCGACCGCCCGTCGTCGTGGGTGCGGTCGGGGCCGCTCGGCCCCACCCCGCTCCGCGCGGTTCCCGGTCAGGCTCCGATGGTGCGCGCGAACGGCCCGGCGGCGCAACGGGGGCGGCGCTTCGGCCCACCCGGTCCGGCGCATCGGACCGTCCTCTTTCGGACCGTACGGCCCGTCCACCCATGTCAACCGGGCACCGTGCGACCGCGCGACGGACCCGTCACCGCACTGATCAATTCACTCGGATAGGTGAACTTGCCGGTCGCCCCGGAGCCGGACGCAAAAGCCCTTGCCGCCCGACGCGGAGCACCGCTAGCAAGGACCCGTCCGTACCCGCACCACCCCGCCGAGGAGCCCGCCGTGACCGCACCGCTCACCGCCCGCCCGCACCGCCGGCCGCGCACCGCCGCCGCCCACGACCCGGCCGGGCGCCGCCCGCGCCACCCCCGCGCCGCCTGCCCCGGCCCGGGCGGCCACGACCCCCGGACGCTGGCCTCCCGCTTCGCCCACCAGTTGGTCGAGGTGCTCACCGGTGCCCGGCCCTCCGGCCAGCTGATGCGGCACACCAGCCTGGACGGCTACGGGCAGCTCGCCTCCCTGGTCCGGGCTGGCGCGCTGCGCCGCGGCGGCGCCGCCGACCGGCCCCGGCTCGGCCCGGTGCACGACCGGTCGCCCTCGCCCGACGCGGTCGAGGCCTGCGTCCGGGTCGACCTCGGCCGACGCCACCACATGGTGGCCTTCCGGCTGGAGCAACGCGGCCAGGCCGGGCAGTGGCAGTGCACCGCGGTGGAGGCCCGATGACCACGGCGGCCGCCACGACCAGGACGGCGAGGAGGGCCGCAGCGGCCACCACGACCGCGCGGCGGCCCGGGGCGGCACAGGGCGCCGCCCCCGTCCGGGAGCGGCGCCCTGTGCGGCGTCCTGCGGCCTGCTCAGCCCTTGCGGCGGCGGCCCTTGGCCGACTTGGCGGCCTTGCGGCGCTCGGCGCGGGTCAGCCCGTCGCCCTCGTCCTCCGGCGCGAGGTCCTCGAAGTCGCCCTCGATGACACCGCCGCCGACCTCGTCCGAGGGGGCCGTGTAGTGCAGCCGCTGCGGCTTCGGGGCCTCCAGGCCCTTGGCCTTGATCTCCGGGCGGGCGGCGTCCTTCTCCAGCTTGTCGAGCAGCACCTCGGCGTCCGCGACCGGAACCTCCTCGACCTGCTGCTCGACCTGGACCTCCAGGTTGAACAGGTAGCCGACGGACTCCTCCTTGATGCCCTCCATCATCGCGGTGAACATGTCGAAGCCCTCGCGCTGGTACTCGATCAGCGGGTCGCGCTGCGCCATGGCCCGCAGGCCGATGCCCTCCTGGAGGTAGTCCATCTCGTAGAGGTGCTCGCGCCAGCGGCGGTCCAGCACCGACAGCACGACCCGGCGCTCCAGCTCACGCATGATCTCGGCGCCGAGCTGGTCCTCGCGGGCGCCGTACTGCGCCTGGATGTCCTCCTGGACGACCTTGACCAGGAACTCGGAGGTCATCCCGGCGGGGCCGCCGGCCTCCTCCTCCAGCTCCTCCAGGTCCAGGGTGACCGGGTAGAGCTGCTTGAGCGCCGTCCAGAGCTTCTCCAGGTCCCAGTCGTCCTCGAAGCCCTCGCCGGTGGCCGCCTTGACGTAGGCCTCGACGGTGTCGTCCATGAAGTGGCCGACCTGCTCCTGCAGGTCCTCGCCCTCCAGCACGCGGCGGCGCTCGCCGTAGATGACCTCGCGCTGGCGGTTCAGCACCTCGTCGTACTTGAGGACGTTCTTGCGGATCTCGAAGTTCTGCTGCTCGACCTGGGTCTGCGCGGAGGCGATCGCCCGGGTGACCATCTTGGACTCGATCGGCACGTCCTCGGGCACGTTGGCCATCGACAGCACGCGCTCGACCATGCCGGCCTTGAACAGGCGCATCAGGTCGTCGCCCAGCGACAGGTAGAAGCGGGACTCGCCCGGGTCGCCCTGACGGCCGGAGCGGCCGCGCAGCTGGTTGTCGATCCGGCGGGACTCGTGCCGCTCGGTGCCCAGCACGTAGAGGCCGCCGGCCTCCTTGACCTCGTCCTGCTCCGCCTTGACCGAGGCCTTGGCCTTCTCCAGGGCGGCGGGGAACGCGGCCTCGTACTCCTCCGGGGTCTCGGTCGGGGTGAGCCCGCGCTGCGCCAGCTCGGCCGCCGCGAGGTGGTCGGAGTTGCCGCCGAGCATGATGTCGGTACCGCGGCCGGCCATGTTGGTGGCGACGGTCACGGCGCCCTTGCGGCCCGCCTGCGCGACGATCTGCGCCTCGCGCTCGTGGTGCTTGGCGTTCAGCACCTCGTGCGGGATGCCGCGCTTGCGCAGCTCCTGCGAGAGGTACTCGGACTTCTCCACCGACACGGTGCCGACCAGCACCGGCTGGCCCTTCTCGTGCTTCTCGGCGATGTCCTCGACCACGGCGGCGAACTTGGCCGGCTCCGACTTGTAGATCAGGTCGGGCTGGTCGATGCGCAGCGGGTTCTTGTTGGTCGGGATCGGCACCACGCCGAGCTTGTAGATCTGGTGGAACTCGGCGGCCTCGGTGGTGCCGGTACCGGTCATGCCGGCGAGCTTGTCGTACAGGCGGAAGAAGTTCTGCAGGGTGATGGTGGCCAGCGTCTGGTTCTCGTTCTGGACCTCCACCCCCTCCTTCGCCTCGATCGCCTGGTGCATGCCCTCGTTGTAGCGGCGGCCGGCCAGGATGCGGCCGGTGTGCTCGTCGACGATCATGACCTCGCCGTTCATGACGACGTAGTCCTTGTCCGCCCGGTACAGCTCCTTCGCCTTGATGGCGTTGTTCAGGAAGCCGACCAGCGGGGTGTTCACCGACTCGTAGAGGTTGTCGATGCCGAGGTAGTCCTCGACCCGGGTGACGCCCTCCTCCAGGATGCCGACGGTGCGCTTCTTCTCGTCGACCTCGTAGTCGCGGTCGATCTTCAGGCGCAGCACCAGCTTGGCGAAGTCGGCGTACCACTTGGTCGCCTGGTCGGCCGGGCCGGAGATGATCAGCGGGGTGCGGGCCTCGTCGATGAGGATCGAGTCGACCTCGTCGACGACCGCGAAGTTGTGGCCGCGCTGGACGAGTTCGTCCTTCGACCAGGCCATGTTGTCGCGCAGGTAGTCGAAGCCGAACTCGTTGTTCGTGCCGTACGTGATGTCCATCGAGTACTGGTGCTTGCGCTCGGCGGGCGTCATGTTGCCGAGGATCACGCCGACTTCGAGGCCGAGGAAGCGGTGCACCCGGCCCATCCACTCCGAGTCGCGCTCGGCGAGGTAGTCGTTGACGGTGATCAGGTGGACGCCCTTGCCGGTGAGCGCGTTCAGGTACGCCGGCAGGGTGCCGACGAGGGTCTTGCCCTCGCCGGTGCGCATCTCGGCGACGTACCCGTGGTGCAGTGCCGCACCGCCCATGAGCTGGACGTCGTAGTGCCGCTGGCCGAGCACCCGCTTGGCGGCCTCCCGCACCGTGGCGAACGCCTCGGGGAGGATGTCGTCCAGGGTCTCGCCGTCCGCGAGCCGCTGCTTGTACTCGTCGGTCAGCGCGCGCAGCTCGGCGTCGGTGAGGTTGACGAAGTCCTCTTCGATGGAGTTGACCTGGGCAGCAATCCGCTGCAGCTTGCGAAGGATCTTGCCTTCGCCGGCGCGCAGGATCTTGTCGAAGACGGACACTTGGGCGGGCTCCTTGCCTGTATTGGCACTGGACGACTGCACGGCGGGTTCACCCCACCGCACGGGCCATCGTATGCGAGGAGTCCAAGGCCCCGGGAGGTGCGTCAGCACGGTATTCCCGTGTCACCCGCGCGAGCACTTGATCCGATAGCACCGCCCACCGGGACAAACCGGTCAGCGTGTCGAGGAGTTGGCTCCATATTCGGATGCCCGAATTCCTCTTTCCACGGAATAATCCGCCCATGGAAGAGCCCCGCACCGAGCCCGTCACCCTCACCACCGACCGCCTCGTCCTGCGCGCCCCGCAGGAGTCCGACGTCGACGCCGTCCTCGCCGCCTGCCAGGACGCCGAGATCCAGCGCTGGACGGTCGTCCCGAGCCCGTACCGGCGCGAGGACGCCGAGTACTTCGTCCGCGATCTCGCCGCGAACGGCTGGCGCACCGGCGAGAACCGGATCTGGTGCGTGTTCGAGCGCGGCTCCGACGTCCTGGTCGGCACCCAGGGCCTCGTGCTGCGCCACGGCGACCCGGGCGCCGCCGAGGTCGGCTGGTGGGCCACGAAGGAGTTCCGCGGCCGCGGCTACACGGTCGAGGCCGCCCGCGCGGTCGCCCGCCACGGCCTGGTCGAGCTCGGTCTGCGCCGCCTGGAATGGCAGGCCTACGTGGGCAACGAGGGCTCCCGCGCGGTGGCCGAGAAGGTCGGCTACCGCTTCGAGGGCACCCTGCGCTCGTACGCCGAGCAGCGCGGCGTCTTCCACGACGCCTGGGTCGCCTCGCTGCTCGCCTCGGACCTCCCGGACCTCCCGGACCTCCGGCCCTGACCTCCGCATCGGCGCACCCCGGCCGGTTGTCGGTGGCCCGGGCTACCCTCGCCGACATGACCGCCCCGCCTGCCGCCGACTCCCCCGCCGGCCCGCCGCCCGTCACCGTCCTGAGCGCCGACGAAGCCCGCCGGATCGCCCTTCGCGCCCAGGGCCTGCTCGGCGCGCCGGACCGCCGGGCCGGGGTGCGCGGGGTGCTGCGACACCTGGGCGCCGTCCAGCTGGACACCATCTCGGTGCTGGCCCGCTCGCACGAACTGGTCCCGTACGCCCGGCTCGGCGCGGTCGGCCGCCCGGCCGTCGAGGCGGCCTACTGGGGCGCGGGCACGAGCTTCGAGTACTGGTCGCACGCGGCCTGCATCCTGCCGGTCGAGGAGTGGCCGCTGTTCGCGTTCCGGCGCCGCCGCTACCGCGAGCGCGGCCACCTCTGGGGCCACCAGGTCACGCCCGAGACGTACCGGCACGTGCTCGACAAGCTGCGCGCCGAGGGGCCGCTGACCTCCACGGAGCTGGGCGGCGCCAAACGGACCGCCGAGTGGTGGGACTGGTCGGACACCAAGATCGCGGTGGAGCGGGCGCTGGCCTTCGGCGACGTGGTCTGCACCGAGCGCCGGAGCTGGAAGCGCGTCTACGCGCTGGCCGAACAGGCCATCCCCGACGCGCTGTTCGGGCAGGACCGGTCCGACCGGGAGTGCGTGCGCACCCTGGTCGCCCAGGCCGGGGCCGCGCTCGGCGTGGCCACCCGGGCCGACCTGCTGGACTACCACCGGCTGCGCGCCGAGGAGTTGGACCCGGTCCTCGCGGACTGCGGGCTCGTCCCGGTCGAGGTGGCCGGCTGGGGCCCGGACGGCGCCGCGGCGGCGGCCTGGGCCGATCCGGCCGCGCTGGCCACCGCCCCGCGCGGACGCCACCGCACCACGCTGCTCTCGCCGTTCGACTCGCTGATCTGGGACCGCGCGCGCACCGAGCGGATCTTCGGCATGGCGCACCGGCTGGAGGCCTACACGCCCAGGCACAAGCGGGTGCACGGCTACTTCGCGATGCCGCTGCTGGCCGGCGGCCGGCTGGTGGGCCGGGTCGACCCGGCCCGGGAGGGGCGCACCCTGGTGGCCCGTCAGATCTCGCTGACCGGCGGCGGAGGACGGGGCGCCCGGCACGTCGAGGCGCTGGCGGCGGCCCTGCGCGAGGCGGCCGCCTGGGTGGGCTGCGACGGCGTCCGGGTCGAGACCCTGCCGGACGAACGGCTGCGCCCGGCCCTGGAGAAGCTCCTCGCGAGCTAGGGCCGGGGCGCAGCCACGGTCACCCTATTTCGAGGATCTTCTCGCGCATCGCGTACACCACGGCCTCCATCCGGGAGTGCAGTTGGAGCTTCTCCAGGATGTTGCGCACGTGGTTCTTCACGGTGTTCTCGCTGATGAACAGCTCCTTGGCGATCTCCCGGTTGTTCATCCCGGTCGCCACCAGCTTCAGCACCTCCAACTCCCGGTCCGTGAGCCGGGGTGCGGGCACCAGGTCCCGGTCGTCGGAGCGGCGCTGGATCATCGACTTGAACTCGGTGAGCAGCTTGGACGCCATCGACGGGCTGATCTGGGACTGCCCGTCGGCGACCGCGCGGATCGCGGTGGCGACCTCGTCGGTGGAGATCTCCTTGAGCAGGTAGCCGGTGGCTCCCGCCTTGATCGCCTCGTAGAGGTCGGCCTCCTCGTCGCTTATCGTCAGCATGATGATCTTGGTGCTGGGTGCCACGTCCTTGATCGCGGTGCAGGCCTCGATCCCGCTGCGGCGCGGCATCCGGACGTCCATCAGGATGATGTCCGGCAGCAGGTCGGCGGCCTTCAGCACGGCCTCGGCGCCGTCGCCGGCCTCGCCGACGACCTTGATGTCCGGCTCCTCCGCGAGCACGATCTCCAGCCCCCGGCGGAACAACGCGTGGTCGTCCACCACCAGCACGCGGATCGGCTCACCCCGGTGCGGCGCGTACGCGGGTTCCTCCTCCGGTCCCGGTGGCAGCCCGGTGACCGGCCCCGTAGCGGGCCCCAGCCCGAAGTGATCCCCCATCCGCTCCTCCCCCTTCGCGGGTCAACGTGCGCCAATCATTCCACGCCGCGCGGCCGTTGCGGTCACCCTCCGACGCCGCCGCCCCGCATCGGGTGACCTCCCGGGCCGGCCCCCGACTCCAGGTCGAGCCACCCTGCCCCGAAACGCCGGTGACCCCGGCGGACTCGGCCGCCGGGGTCACCCCTCCAAGACTGATTTCGGACGGTCAGTCCTCGTCGTCGTTTCCGCCGATCGCCCCGCCCGCACCACTACCCGAGACGGCCGACGCGTCGGTCTGCAGGTGGATGACGCCGTAGTGGTAGCCGTGGCGGCGGTAGACGACGCTCGGCAGGCCGCTGTCCTTCTCCACGAAGAGGTAGAAGTCGTGGCCGACCAGTTCCATCTCGTAGAGCGCCTGGTCCAGCGCCATGGGGGCGGCCGGGTGGGTCTTCTCCCGGACCACCAGCGGGCCTTCGCCCTCCACTTCCAGGGATCCCATCATGGTCTTGCGGACGGCCCCGTTGGTCTCGCCCTCCCGTGCCGCCGTGTCCGGCAGCGCGGCCAGCGCCGCGGTCGCCGCGGCGACGCTGATGGGGGTGCGGCCGTTGCCGCCCTTGTGCACTCGGCGCCGGTCCGCGGACTTGCGCAGCTGGGCGTCGAGCTTCGCCGAGGCCAGGTCGAGCGCCGCGTACGGGTCGGCGGCGGCGGCTTCGGCCCGGATCACCGGTCCACGGGTACGGAGAGTGATCTCCACCCGCTCGGACCGGTCGGCCTGCCGCGGGTTGTGCTCCTTGGACACCTCGACGTCGAGGCTGATCACCTTGCCGTCGAACTTCTGGACCTTCTCCAGCTTCTCGGCCACGTGCTCGCGGAACCTCTTGGGCACCTCGGTCTTGCGGCCCTTGACGACGATGTCCACGCAGAACTCCGATCCCTCGTGCTGACGCCGATCCGGGTGCTACCGGACCGGACTGAGACCCAGCTGGACCAGCCCATCCACTGCCGGCCCCCCGCCCCCCGCCGCCAGCGGCGGGAAACGACTGGCCCTCACCTCACTTCCTCCCCACCAGGGACGGTTGGAACCCCCTGGAGCCTTATCGAACACCTCACACGGGGTTTTCGCCTCCCCAGGCGCGGACCCGGGTATGACCCGATACTGCGGGCGAGCGGTCAAGCTGTTGAACCCTGTCTACCCTCCTGCGAGTGAAGCACGGGTAAATACCTGGACAACACCCCCCGTACGGCGCATCCTTTGCTCACTCTCCGTGCCTGCCGCCGCCAGGAGCAGCCGTGCCACCGTCCCCCGCCCCCACCCGTCCACCGTCCGCCCAAGGGCCGTTCGGCCACGCACTGGCCGGGCTGCTGGACGTCCTGGTCCCCGCCCGCTGCGCCGGCTGCGGCACCGAGCGCACCCAGCTCTGCCCGGCCTGCCGGCACGCACTGGCCGCCGCCCGGCCCGGCCCCACCCTGCTGCCCTGGGCGCACGCCGCCGCCCCGTACACCGACCCCGTCCGGCAGTTGCTGCTCGCCCACAAGGAGCGCGGCGCGCTGCGGTTGGCGGGCCCGCTCGGCGAGGCGCTCGGCCGGGCCGTCCGCTCCGCCCTGGGGCCGCGTGCCGGGGCCGCGCCGCTGCTGCTGGTCCCGATGCCCTCGGCCCGAGCCGCCGTCCGCGCCCGCGGCCACGACCCGACGCTGCGGCTGGCCGGGGCCGCCGCCCGTTCGCTGCGCCGGGCCGGCCTGGACGCCCGGGCCGAGCCGCTGCTGCGGCACGCCCGCCCGGTCGCCGACCAGGCCGGCCTGAGCGCGGCCGAGCGCCACCGCAACCTGCACGGCGCGCTCACCGTGCTGCCGCGCGCCCGGCGCGGCCTGCTGGACCGTCAGCCGGTCCTGGTGGACGACCTGGTGACCACCGGCGCCAGCCTCGCCGAGGCGGCCCGGGCACTGGCGGACGCCGGACTGCCCGCCCGGGCGGGCGCCACGGTCGCCGCCACCGCGCACCGGTCCGACTGGGCCGCCGGGCGGCCCGACGAGGCGTCAGCGTGCCGGAGCGTCAGCGCGTCGGGGCGTCAGGCCGCGGCCGGCGGCACCTAGCCCGCGTAGAAGAAGGACCCGGCCTTGTCGGTCAACTGGACCTCCCGCCACTGACTGCCGATCAGCCGGTAGATCGCGCCTCCGGCCGCCGCGAGCACCGACGGCGCCTGGGCCAGGACGTTGCCCCGGGACTCGGAGGCCGAGACGGTGAGCATGTTCTCGGCCTGCAACGTGGCGTCGGCGCTCTGCGTGCCGTCGGTGCCGATGTAGTACAGCTGCTTGATCCGGTCGGCCTCCTTGCCGAGCACCAGCAGCTGGTCCGCCTCCGCCCAGGAGACCGAGGCGACGTCGGTGAGCGAGGGGGCCGCCCGGCGCAGGCTGGTGATCCGCGCGGTCGGCGCCTCCGGGGTGCCGCCGTGCACCACCAGGCCGAAGTACAGCGAGCGACTGGACACGCCCGCGGTCTTGACCACCAGGGCGACCCGGGCACCGTCCGAGGAGACCTTCAGGGCCTGTACGGTCTGCCCGTCCAGCCCCTCGACCGCGACGGGGTACGCCCGGTTGCCGCGGACCATCACCACCCGCGGGCCCTGCGGGTTGCGGTCCACCACCCAGAGGTCGCCGCGGCCGTCCCAGCTGGGCGAGGCGAGCCCGTCCTCCTTGTCGGCGGTCTTCACCGGCGAGGTGAGCACCGGGTCGGGCATCGCCACCGCGCTGTCGGCCAGCGGCACCGAGTACAGCTGGTGGCCGTCCCCGCTGATCGCGGCGGCCCGGGAGCCGTCCCGGTTGACGGCCGTGGCGCCGAGGGGGGTCTTGCCGGCCGGCTGCGGCTTGCCGAGGACGCCGCGCACCGGGTCGCCGTTGCGCTGCTCGTCGGTGACCATCAGGACGCCGTTGTCGGCGCGCTGGTAGTACTGCTGCGCGGGCAGCGGCCCGGCCAGCGCGCCGGGGCCGGTGGCCGGCAGGTCGTTGCGGCTGGCGAAGCAACTGCCCCGCTGGCCCTTCAGTTCGAGCCGTTCGACCTGTCCCTTGCCCTGGTCGGCGAGGGTGTAGAAGAGCTGGGTGGCCATCCGCCGGCAGGACACCGGCTCGCTGACGTCCGCCCCGCCGAGCTGCACGTGGGCGACCCG
Source organism: Kitasatospora sp. NPDC086801 (assembly GCF_044745805.1). Taxonomy (NCBI): domain Bacteria; kingdom Bacillati; phylum Actinomycetota; class Actinomycetes; order Kitasatosporales; family Streptomycetaceae; genus Kitasatospora; species Kitasatospora sp. NPDC086801. Next base: position 11,258 of record NZ_JBIVAX010000053.1, on the reverse strand, counting down.
GCCGTCGTCGACGCTCACCCGGTCGACGCTGACGCCGCCCGGGAAGGACGTCCGGGCGACCGGCGCGAGCCAGGTCGAGGGCCCGGTGACCAGGGCCTTGGCGGCGGCGGTCAGCGGGTCTGTCCGGCGCCGCAGGTAGATCGGGTCGGGGATCAGCACCTGCTGGCCGGCGCTTCCGGTGACGGTCGAGGACGGGTCCGGCGTGGTGTAGAAGTACCGGTCGACCTGGCGGTAGCTGTTGTTGAAGTTGGTCTCGTTCATGATCACGCCGGCCGGCAGCCTGTCGATCCGCCACTCGCCGTCCTTCTCCCGGACGAAGGTGAAGTCGGCCGAGACGTCCCGCTGCCCCTCGACCAGGTACGAGTGCTTCTCGTCGATCCTGGCGATCAGCGACCCGGTCACCGTCGCGGAGACGGTGGTGTCGGCGTCGGTGACGTCCTGGCCGGCCGGGAGGTTCGGGGTGGCGGCGGAGAGCACCTGGACGCCGGCGTCCGGGTTCCAGTGCGCGGAGGCGTTCTCGGTGAGGTACTGGCGCGCGGTCTCGTAGCCCTCGTCGGCGGTCACCGCGTCCAGGAACCCGGTCAGCAGGGCGCGCGGCTTGGCGCCCTTGGCCGGCGCCACCGGGTAGACCTTGGCCTGCAGGTTCTTGTCGGCCGCCCCTTGCGACAGCTCCACCCTGGAGATGCCGCCGGAGTCCGGCATGGCCGCGCAGCCGCTCGCCACCAGGGCGCCGAGCACCACGCCGGCCACCGCCGTGAACCGCGGCTCAGTCCTGCTGCTCGTCCTTCGCACGCTGCGACCCCTCCAGGTCCGTCCCACCCGTCACGTCCGGCTCCGCCGTCCGCTGTGCCACCGACGGCCGTCCGGGCGTCGGGTCCACCATCACCTGGGCGCCGGTGGCGCCGTACCCGCTCCCCGCCGTCCGAACGTCCGAGGGGTCCGCGCGCGGCCCCTCGGGCAGTCGGCGCTTGCCCAGGTCGGGGCCGATGTTCAGCACCCCGCCCAGCCCGCTACCGAAGCCGTTGACGGGCCCCTCCGGCGTCTCCGCCTGCTCCTCGGCGACGGTCATCGCGGTCGCTCCGGCCGGGCTGATCGCCCGCCGGTACGGCGCGCCGTAGGTGCCCAGGCCCCGGTTGTTGCGGGAGTCCTCCGGCTCCAGCCGGAAGGGCGCCCGGCTGATCTCGCCGCCCCGGGTGCGCGGCAGGGTGAGCCGGAAGTGCGAGCCGCCGCCGGGCTCGCCCCAGGCCTGCAGCCAGCCGCCGTGCAGGTGCGCGTCCTCGACCGCGATGGACAGGCCGAGGCCGGTGCCGCCGGTGGTCCGCACCCGGGACGGGTCGGCCCGCCAGAAGCGGTGGAACACCCGGGACGCCTCGCCCGGCTTGAGGCCGATGCCGTAGTCGCGCACGCCGACCGCGACCGCGCCGTCGGCCGAGCCCAGCCGGACCACCACGTCGCGGCCCTCGCCGTGCTCCAGGGCGTTGACCACCAGGTTGCGCAGGATGCGCTCGATCCGGCGGGAGTCCACCTCGGCGACGACCGGCTCGCCGTCCCCGCGGATCACCACCGCGCTGCCCTTGGCCTGGGCCAGCGGGTCGGCGGCCTCCACCACCCGGGCGACGATGTCGCGCAGGTCGACCGGCTCGGCGTCCAGGATCGCGGCACCGGCGTCGAAACGGCTGATCTCCAACAGGTCGGCGAGCAGCGACTCGAAGCGGTCCAGCTGGCCCTGCAGCAGTTCCGCCGAGCGGGCCGCCATCGGGTCCAGGTCCTCGCGGCTGTCGTAGATGAGGTCCGCGGCCATCCGGACCGTGGTCAGCGGGGTGCGCAGTTCGTGCGAGACGTCCGAGACGAAGCGCCGCTGCACCCGGGACAGTTCCTCCAGCTGGCGGATCTGCGCCTGCAGGGCGTTGGCCATCCGGTTGAACGACTCGCCGAGGCGGGCGATGTCGTCCGTGCCGGTGACCTTCATCCGCTCTTCCAGGTGCCCGTCGGCGAGCCGCTCGGAGATGCCGGCGGCCATCCGGACCGGGGTGACCACCTGGCGCACCACGACCCAGGCGATGCCGCCCATCAGGATCACCACGAACACGCCGGCGGTCGCCAGGGTGCCGGTGGCCAGGTTGAGGGTGTCGGTCTCCTGGCCGAAGGAGAACACGTAGAACATCTGGTAGCTGTTGCCGGCCGGGCCGACGAACTGCATGCCGAGGGCCAGCCCGGGCTCGGTCCGTTCGTCGGCTCGGTGGATCCGGGCCGGCTGGTCGAACATCTGGCCGGGCTCGGAGTGGACCTTGTCCCGCAGAGTGTCCGGAACGCTGCTGGGCAGGATGTCGCCCGAGTAGCGCGGCGCGAAGCCGTTCTCCGGGACGACGGCGTCGGTGCCGGAGGTGCCGGAGGCCATCGCGATCACCGAGTAGACGGTCTGCCCGCTCGCGGCCAGGTCGTTGACCTGGCGCAGCAGCCAGGTGCCGGTCTCCTCGATGGTGGGGTCGGGCGTGGCGCCGACCCGCAGCCGCTGGTCCTTCGCCTCGTCGATCTTCTTCAGCTCGGCCTGGAAACCGATCCTGGCCTGCTCCCGGGCGGCCGCCATCTTGGTGTCGAGCAGACCGGTGCGCACCTGCGCCATCACGACCACGCCGAGCACCAGGACGACCGCGATGGACGCGAGCAGCGAGACCGCCACCACGCGCAGCTGGATCGACCGGCGGTACAGCGCCGTCACCCTGCGCACGGGCCGCCGCAGCTGACGGGTCACCAGCGCGAACGCGGCCGCCCGGCGCCGGCGGCGGGTGGTCGAACTCAGCACGGACCCGCGAACCGCGTCGGCCCCGTCGGTCGCGGAACCCGACGGGGCTTCGTCAGCCAGGTGCGTCACGTCAGCTGGGTCCGGCCTTGTAGCCGACGCCGCGGACGGTCACCACGATCTCGGGGCGCTCCGGGTCCTTCTCGATCTTGGACCGCAGGCGCTGCACGTGGACGTTGACCAGGCGGGTGTCCGCCGCGTGCCGGTAGCCCCAGACCTGCTCCAGCAGCACCTCGCGGGTGAACACCTGCCAGGGCTTGCGGGCCAGCGCGACCAGCAGGTCGAACTCCAGCGGGGTCAGCGGGATGCCCCGGCCGTCCCGCTTCACCGAGTGGCCGGCCACGTCGATCACCAGGTCGCCGATGGTCAGCTGCTCGGGCGTCGGCTCCTCGGCACGGCGCAGTCGGGCGCGAACCCGGGCCACCAGCTCCTTGGGCTTGAACGGCTTGGTGACGTAGTCGTCGGCACCCGACTCCAGGCCCACCACGACGTCGACCGTGTCGGTCTTCGCGGTCAGCATGACGATCGGGATGCCGGACTCCGCCCGGATCTGCCTGCAGACGTCGATGCCGTCCCGACCGGGCAGCATCAGGTCGAGCAGGACCAGGTCGGGCTTGGTCTCCCGGAACGCGGCTAGCGCCCTGTCTCCATCCGCGACGAAAAACGGCTCAAAACCCTCACCACGCAGCACGATACCGAGCATCTCGGCCAGTGCGGAGTCGTCATCAACGACGAGGACGCGTCCCTTCATGCGTCCATCCTCTCATTACCGGATTGTGACCTGCCGCACAGCAGTGCCAATGCTCCACAACGGCCAACTCCCCCCGCCGGTTAATTCAGGCCATACCGGGCGAATGCGCCCGGTCGGAACGCCTTCGAACGGTCCGCGGCCCACCGCCCGACCATCGGAACACCCCCGTTTCCGATCAGCGGCCGGATACCCATGGGGCCTTTCCGGGCCCCATGGCACGATGGGCGCTGCGCGCGGGCGAAAGATCCGCCCGGAACCGCGCCCGTGACGCCCCTCCGAGGAGCTGTGATGACCGACACTCCGGGCTGGGCCTCGCCCGGCTCGTCCGAGCCGCCCCGCGACGACGCCCGGCCCCCGGCCGACGCGCCCGCCGCCGTGCCCGGGCCGTCGGCACCACCGCAGGGCGCCCCCGCCCCCGCCCCGGCGCCGGCACCGACACCGGCCCCCGGCTGGAACGGCCAACCGCCCCGGCCCCACTGGGGCCAGCCCGCACCGGGCGGCCACCACCCCTACGGCTGGGGCGCTCCGCAGAGCCCCAAGCCCGGCGTCATCCCGCTGCGCCCGCTCGGACTCGGCGAACTCCTCGACGGCTCCGTCGCCACCATCCGCAAGCACTGGCGGACGACCCTCACCCTCTCCCTCGGCATCGCCGTCGTCGAGCAGGCCGGCGACGTCGCCGCCCAGCTGCTGGTCAAGGGCAAGACCGGCCCCGCCACCCAGGTGACGACCATGCTGGCCTCGATGCCGCTGACGGTGCTGCTCGGCGTGATCGCCACCGCGCTGCTCACCATGGTCGTCAGCCGCGCCGTCCTCGGGCAGTCCGCGACCGCCGGGGACGCCTGGCGCGACGCCCGCCCCCGGCTGCCGCAGCTGCTCGGGCTGACCCTGCTCACCGGCCTGATGTCCGGCGGCGTGGTGCTGCTCGGCTTCAGCCCCTGGTACTTCTACGCCACCGGCTCGGCGGGCGACCCCGGGACGGAGGCCCTGCTGTTCCTCGTCGGCATCCTGACCATCCCGGTCGGCTTCTGGCTGTGGATCCGGTTCAGCCTGGCCGCCCCCGCCCTGATGCTGGAGAAGCAGGGCGTGCGGACCGCGCTGTCCCGCTCCCGACGCCTGACCCTCGGCTCCTGGTGGCGCATCTTCGGCATCTCGCTGCTCGGCGAGGTGCTGACCTTCATCGTCGCCATGGTCATCGCGATCCCGTTCCGCTTCGCCGGACTCGTCCTCGGCTTCAGCGACTTCGACCGCCAGGTCGACCTCAGCGCGGCCCACGAGCCCACCGCGATGCTGATCACCACCGCGATCGCCGGCATCATCGCCGCCACCCTCACCATCCCCTTCCGGGCCGCCCTCGGCGTCCTCATCTACGTCGACCAGCGGATCCGCCGCGAGGCCCTGGACATCGAACTCGCCCGCGCCGCCGGCCTCGCCGAGCCCGGTGCCACCGGCTGGGGCGACCAGGCCGGCCGAACCCCCGCGAGGCGCTGACCCGGATGCCTACCTGGGGGGACAGGCTCCTCGTCGCGGGCGGCGCCCCGGCCCCGGTCCCGCGTGACCCGGCCCGCGACGCCGCCCGCGACGAACTGCTCAACGCCGAGTACCACAAGCACGACCCGAGCGTCCTGGAACGGGTCATGACCTGGCTCAACGACCACATCACCAGCGCGCTCGACAGCATCTCCGGCGACGGCACCAGCGGCACCACCGGTCTGGTGCTCTTCCTGATCGTCGCCCTGCTGATCGGCGCCGCCCTCTGGTGGCGCCTCGGCGCACCCCGGCGCGCGGCCCGCACCGTCCTCGACGTCTACGGCGTCGAAGGACCGCGCAGTGCCGACCAGTACCGGGCCGACGCCGAACGGCACGCCGCCGCCGGGCACTGGACCGAGGCCGTCCGCGAGCAGATGCGCGCCCTGGTCCGGGCCCTGGAGGAACGCACCCTGCTCGACGTCCGCCCCGGCCGCACCGCCGACGAGGCCGCCACCGAGGCCGGCCGGGCCCTGCCCGACCACGCCGCCGCCCTGGCCGCCGCCGCCCGCACCTTCGACGACATCGCCTACGGCGAGCGCACCGCCGACCAGGCCGCGTACCAGCTGCTGCGCGAGCTCGACCGGACCCTGGAACGCGCCCGCCCGGCCCTGGGAGGAGCGGCATGACCAGCACCGCCCCCGCGCCGCCCGCGCCGCCGCCCGCGGACGCCGGACCCGCCGCGCCCGCCCCCGTACCCGTCCCCGTACCCACTTCCGCCTCCGCCTCCGCTTCCGGGACGGCCCCCACCAGCCTCGCCCCCACCGGCCGCGGCCTCTGGCGCCGGGCCCGCTGGTACCTGCTCGTCCTCGCCGTCCTGCTGATCGGCGCCACCGCCGTGGCCGCCCTCGGCCAGGACCGCCGCTACCCGCCGCTCGACCCGCGCTCCTACGACCAGGACGGCAGCCACGCCGTCCTCGCGCTGCTCGAACACCAGGGCCTCAAGACCGACCTCACCACCGACCTCACCGGCCACCCGGGCGGCGCCGACACCCTCGTCCTGCCCGAGCCCGACCTGCTCGGCCCCGCCGAACTGCGCGCCGTCGCCGACGCCCGGCACAGCCGGCTCGTCCTCATCGCCCCCGGCCCGGCCGCACTCAGCGCCCTGGCCCCCGGCATCCGCCCCTCCGACGAGGACGGCGGCCCCTCCTACGCCTCCGTCCGCAGCACCGCCGCACAGTGCTCGCTCACCGAGGCCGTCCGGGCCGGCAGCGCCGAGATCGGCGGGATGCTCTACACCAGCGGCAGCCGCGGCGCCGGCTGCTACCCGCGCGGCCACGGCTACCCGCTGGTCAGCGCCCCGACCGCCGACGGCGACGTCATCGTGCTCGGCACCGGCGCCTTCCTGCACAACGAGCAGCTCGCCAAGGACGGCAACGCCGCCCTCGCCCTCGGCCTGCTCGGCTCCCAGCCCCGCCTCACCTGGCACCTGCCCGACTACAGCGCCCCGCTCGCCCAGGGCACCCGGGACAAGACCTTCGGCGACTACATCCCGGACGGCTGGCGCTGGGCCGGCTACCAGCTCGCCGTCGCGCTCGTCCTGACCGCCCTCTGGCGCGGCCGCCGACTCGGCCCGGTGATCAGCGAGAACCTGCCCGTCGTGGTCCGCGCCGCCGAGACCACCGAGGGCCGCGCCCGGCTCTACCGCCGCGCCAAGGCCCGCGGCCGCGCCGCCGAGGCCCTGCGCCGGGCCGCCGCGCACCGCCTCGCCCCGGCCCTGGGCGTCCCGCTGCACGCCGGCGCGCCCGACCCCGACACCCTCTGCGCGGCCGTGGCCGACCGCCTCCCCGAGCAGCCCGCCGGCGACGTCCGGGCCCTCCTCTTCGGCCCGCCCCCGACCGACGACGCCGCGCTGCTGCGGCTCGCCGACGACCTCGACGCCCTCGAAAGGCAGGTACGGAACCCGTGACCGAACAGGCCACCGCCACCCCCTCCAGCACCCCCGGCGCGGCGGCTGCCACCCCGGGCACCCCCGGCCCCGCCACCGACCCGCGCGCCGCGCTCACCGCCCTGCGCGCCGAGATCGGCAAGGCCGTGGTCGGCCAGGACGCCGCCGTCACCGGCCTCGTCGTCGCCCTGCTCTGCGGCGGCCACGTGCTGCTGGAGGGCGTCCCCGGCGTCGCCAAGACCCTGCTGGTCCGCACCCTGTCCACCGCGCTCAACCTGGACACCAAGCGCATCCAGTTCACCCCCGATCTGATGCCCGGCGACGTCACCGGCTCCCTCGTCTACGACGCCCGGACCGCCGAGTTCTCCTTCCAGCCCGGCCCGGTCTTCACCAACCTGCTGCTCGCCGACGAGATCAACCGCACCCCGCCGAAGACCCAGGCCGCCCTGCTGGAGGCCATGGAGGAGCACCAGGTCACCGTCGACGGCACGCCGCGCGCGCTGCCCGACCCGTTCCTGGTCGCCGCGACCCAGAACCCGGTCGAGTACGAGGGCACCTACCCGCTGCCCGAGGCCCAGCTGGACCGCTTCCTGCTCAAGCTGGTCCTGCCGCTGCCCGACCGCGACCAGGAGTTCCAGGTCCTGTCCCGGCACGCCGCCGGCTTCGACCCCCGCGACCTCGCCGCCGCCGGCGTCCGCCCGGTCGCCGGCCCCACGCACCTCGCCGCCGCCCGCGAGCAGATCGCCAAGCTGACCGTCTCCCCCGAGGTCCTCGCCTACATCGTCGACCTCTGCCGGGCCACCCGGCAGTCCCCGTCGCTGTCCATCGGCGTCTCGCCGCGCGGTGCCACCGCCCTGCTGGCCGCCTCGCGCGCCTGGGCCTGGCTCGCCGGGCGCGACTACGTCACCCCCGACGACGTCAAGGCCCTGGCCCTGCCCGCCCTGCGGCACCGCGTCGCGCTGCGCGCCGAGGCCGAGATGGAGGGCGTCACCGCCGATTCCGTCATCCAGGCCGTCCTCGCCCAGACGCCCGCCCCCCGCTGAACCACCGTCCGTTCCCGAAGGAGCGCACCGCATGGCCCTCACCGGGCGAACCGCCCTGCTCGCCGCGCTCGGCACGCTCGTCGTGGGCCTGTTGCTGCCGTCCTGGGCCGGGATCGGCCTCGTCACCGGCACCGTGCTGCTCGCCGCCGTGATCGACCTGGTGCTCGCCGCCCCCGTCCGCAGCCTGGAACTCGGCCGGGGCGGCGACACCACCGTCCGGCTCGGCGAACCCGCCTCCGTCGAACTGACCGTCACCAACCCTTCCGGGCGGCCCCTCCGGGCCCGGATCCGCGACGCCTGGGCCCCCTCCGCCTGGCGGCCCGGCACCGCCGAGGCCGCCTCCCGGCACACCCTGCACGTCCCCGGCGGCGAGCGGCGCCGGGCCGTCACCGTGCTCACCCCGACCCGCCGCGGCGACCACCACGCCCGCCGGGTGACGGTCCGTTCGCTCGGCCCGCTCGGCCTGGCCGGCCGCCAGGGCTCGCACCACCTGCCCTGGACGGTCCGCGCCCTGCCCCCGTTCACCAGCCGCAAGCACCTGCCCTCCCGGCTCGCCCGACTGCGCGAACTCGACGGCCGCACCTCGGTCCTGACCCGCGGCCAGGGCACCGAGTTCGACTCCCTGCGCGAGTACCTGCCCGGCGACGACGTCCGCTCCATCGACTGGCGGGCCAGCGCCCGCCGCACCACCGTCGCCGTCCGCACCTGGCGCCCCGAACGCGACCGGCACATCCTCGTCGTCCTCGACACCGGCCGCACCTCCGCCGGCCGCGTCGGCGACGCGCCCCGCCTCGACGCCTCCCTCGACGCCGCCCTGCTGCTCACCGCCCTCGCCACCCGAGCCGGCGACCGGGTCGACCTGCTCGCCCACGACGCCCGCAAGCGCGCCGCGGTCGCCGGCAGCTCGCCCAGCGAGATCCTGCCGGCCTTCACCAACGCGATGGCCTCCCTCGAACCGGCCCTGCACGAGACCGACATGCGCTCACTGGTCTCCACCGCCCTCAAGATGGCGCCGCACCGTTCGCTGATCGTCCTGCTCACCGGCCTCGACACGGCCCCGGTCGAGGACGGCCTGGGCCCGCTGCTGCCGCTGCTCACCAGGCGCCACGAAGTCGTCCTGGCCTCGGTCGCCGACCCGCACCTGGACGCCCTCGCCGCCGGCCGCGGCACCCTGGAAGCCGTCTACGGCGCCGCCGCCGCCGAACAGACCCGCGCCGACCGCCGCGCCACCGCCGACCGCCTCAGCCGCCACGGCGTCACCGTCCTCGACGCCTCCCCCAGCCAGCTCGCCCCCGCCCTCGCCGACACCTACCTCGCCCTCAAATCCGCCGGCCGCCTCTGAGCCCTTCCGCGCCACGAGCTCCGTCACGGGCCCGGCCGCCCTCAGCGGGCGGACCGGTGGTGACGCCCCCTCACCTGCCCCAAGGGGACGCCGATGTGATCCGTCAGCGACGCCGCCGGGCGTTGAGCCGGGCGGCCTGACGCGTCAGGTGGTCGCGCTCGGCGAGGTTGGGGGCCTTGTGGGCCGCCTCGGCGTACAACCGTGCCGCCGTCTCCAGGTCACCGTCGCGCTCGTGGAGGTACGCCGCCACCGCCGCGTGGCGGGGCAGCGAACCGTCCAGCTCCGCGAGCGCCGCCAGCCCGGCGCGCGGTCCGTCGGCCTCGCCCACGGCCACCACGCGGTTGAGCCGGACGACCGGGCTGTCCGTCAGGCGGGCGAGCTCGTCGTACCACTCGACGATCTGCACCCAGTCGGTCTCCTCGGCGGTGGGCGCGTCGGCGTGGAGTGCCGCGATCGCGGCCTGGGCCTGGAACTCGCCCAGCCGGTCGCGGGCGAGGGCCGTCTGGAGGATCCCGACGCCCTCGGCGATCAACCCGGTGTCCCACCGGCCGCGGTCCTGCTCGGCCAGCGGCACCAGGCTCCCGTCGGGCCCGGTCCGGGTCGCGCGCCGGGCGTGGTGGAGCAGCATCAGGGCGAGCAGCCCCGCCACCTCGGGGTGGTCGATCGCCGCCGCGAGCTGCCGGGTCAGCCGGATGGCCTCGGCGGCGAGGTCGACATCGCCGGAGTAGCCCTCGTTGAAGACCAGGTAGAGGACGCGCAGCACGGTGGCGACGTCGCCCGGCCGGTCGAACCGCACCCCCGAGACGGTGCGCTTGGCCCGGCTGATCCGCTGCGCCATGGTCGCCTCGGGCACCAGGTAGGCCTGGGCGATCTGGCGGGTGGTCAGCCCGCCGACGGCACGCAACGTGAGCGCGACCGCCGACGACGGCGTCAACGACGGGTAGGCGCACAGGAAGTAGAGCTGGAGCGTGTCGTCCACCGTGGGCGCGGGCCCTGGCGCCGGCTCCTCGTCGACCCGGTCCTCCCGCCTGCGACGGGCCGCGTCCGCCCGGGTCGCGTCGAGGAACCGGCGCCAGGCCACGGTGACCAGCCAGCCCTTCGGGTCCCGCGGTGGGTCGGCCGACCAGACGCGGACCGCCTCGACGAGCGCGTCCTGCACGGCATCCTCGGCCGCCGCGAAGTCGGCTCCGCGGCGGCCGAGGATCCCGAGCACGCTCGGAGTGAGGCTCCGGAGCAGGACCTCGTCCACCGGGGAGGTCACTCGGTGATGGCGGGCGGCGAGCCCAGGAACGGACGCAGCTCCAGCCACTCGTGGATCGACCGCCCGCCCGCCCCGGGAGCGGCCGACAGTTCTCCAGCCAGCTCGACGGCGCGCTCGTAGCTGTCGACGTCGATCACCATCCAGCCGGCGATCAGGTCCTTGGTCTCCGCGAACGGGCCGTCGGTCACCGGCGGGCGCCCCTCGCCGTCGTACCGGACGAACGTCCCCTCGGGAGCGAGCGCCTGGCCGTCGACGAACTCGCCGGTCTTCTCCAGCCGGTCCGCGAAGTCCTGCATGTACTGCATGTGCGCCGAGATCTCCTCCGGCGTCCACTGGTCCATGGGCACGTTGTTGACCGGAGCCGGGGCGCCTCGGTAGTGCTTGAGCAGCAGGTACTTGGCCATCATGTTCTCCTCGGTGCTGGTGCGACCCATTGTGGCCGCGTTCACCCCGGGGACGGAGCCAGCCACGGGTTCTCGACATGGCCGGCCGAACTTTCTTGAACTTCCGTGGGGCGCCTCGCGAGGTGCTCCCGTGAGGTGCTCTTGTGGGGCGAAATGCAAAGAACCCCCATCCGGTTTCCCGGATGGGGGTTCTTTGTGAATGATTGTTCGGCGGCGTCCTACTCTCCCACAGGGTCCCCCCTGCA